>JBDNHG010000668.1:0-7163 GCA_041688925.1 Acidimicrobiales bacterium
ACCAGCTGGCCGGCCGACGTCACAGTCGACCACAAGTGTCGCTTCGCCTCCGACCGAAGCCGAACGGTCTGACCATCCCTCGACCGCCGACGCGCTGCTCGCCGGGCTCGACAACGAGGTCGAACTGGTCAGCGGCTGGTTCTCGCTGCTCGCAACTTCGCAGGATCTTGCATCGGTCTGGAAGCTCCCCGCAGTGGCGGGCATGTTGATCGAAGGCCCGAACGGCTGCGGCAAGAGCGAGTTGGTACGAGAGGCTGCCCGGCGCGCCGGCACCCAGGTCACTGAAGTCGACATCTCGCGGGTGTTCAAGCCCGACAAGCTCCTCGATCGGTTGTCATCGTCGGTCAATGCACCGACCGGGCCACGGGTCATCTTCGTCGACCGCCTCGAAACGCTCACCGGCGACGATGCGCTGTCGACGTTCCGTACCCAGTTCGTCGCCGTGTTGCGATGGTTCCTCGAAGAAGTTGCTGCCAAGCCCCAAGTCGTCTGCGTGCTCGGGGTCGACTCGGTCGCCGACCTGCACAAGTCCATCGCCAAGTCGCCGCTGCTGCCCCGTGTCGTCAGCATTCCGCCTCCCGACCTCGACCGCCGCCAACGACTGTTCGAGGCTGCGTTCTCGCGTGTTCCCGGCGCCGACGACATCGACAGTCATCGCCTGGCCACCTTGTCTTCGGGCTACTCGGGCGCCGACGTTCTCGCCGCAGTTGTGCATGCGTCGTCGATGGTCACCGGTACCGGCGAATCATTGACGACCGCGATCGCCCTCGAGGCACTCGAATCGACCACCCCGTCGCTCGGCTCGGTGCCGATGGGCGAGATCAGTGGGTTCGGCTTCGGGAAGGTCGCCAACCTGACCGATGTCAAACAACGCCTGACCGAGGCGGTGATCTGGCCACTGACCCAACCCGAGCGATACGAACGCCTGGGCATCGAACCGCCAAAGGGCATCATGCTCTACGGCCCACCCGGAACCGGCAAAACGTTCGTCGTCAAGGCACTCGCCCACGAAGCCGGCAGTGCATTCTTTGCCGTAAAGGGCGCCGAACTGCTCGACAAATACGTGGGCGAGAGCGAACGAGCAGTGCGCACCGTGTTCTCGCGTGCCCGCGACGCAGCGCCGTCGATCATCTTCTTCGACGAGTTCGATGCACTGGCGCCGGTGCGAGGCAACTCGTCGAGCTCGGTGTCAGACCAAGTCGTCGCCGCTCTGCTGACCGAGATCGATGGCGTCTCTGACCGCGGGCAGGTTTCTGTGATCGCTGCGACGAACCGGCTCGACCTGGTCGACGGCGCGCTGCTGCGCGCCGGGCGTTTCGAGACCCACATCAAGCTCGACCTTCCGGTCAAAAGTGCACGCCTTGCGTTGCTCAACATCACGGACGTAAACCTGGCCGCCGACGTCGACCGCGAAGAACTCGCGGCCAAGACCGATGGCCTGTCATTCGCTGACCTCACCGGCGTACTGCGCGAAGCTGCGTTAGCTACACTGCGCAGCGACGAGACAGCGACCGAAGTCGGCTGGGTCCACCTCGAAGCAGCGCTCGTGCTCTTCGACGACCGACGCGGCCCATCGGCCGACGCTCGCGGCGAAGACTGACGCCGAGAACACAGCACCGCACGCCGGGCACACTCGAAGCGGCCTAACGTGGGCGCGATGTCCACTCAGTACGACCTGGTTGTCATCGGCGGCGGAACAGCCGGCCTGGTAGCGGCACACGGCGCTGCCGGAATTGGGGCCAACGTGGCGATGATCGAACCAGATCATCCCGGTGGCGACTGCCTCTGGTACGGCTGTGTGCCGAGTAAGCGGTTACTGGCCGCCGGCCACGCAGCCCACGTGATGCGCACCGCTGATCAACATGGCATCACCGCGGTCGAGCCGACGGTTGACCTCCGAGCAGTGATGGCGCGCGTCAAGGAGGCGCAGCAACACATTGCGCCCCATGATTCGGTCGAACGGCTCGAAGCCGCCGGGGTCCGCGTCATCCCTGCGATCGGATCATTTGTCAGACCCGGTGAAATCGCGGCCGACGGTGAGATCATCCGCTATCGCAAAGCCATGATCGCTACCGGTGCGTCGCCGGTGATCCCCGGCATTCCCGGACTACGCGAATGCAACCCGCTCACCAGTGACACAGTGTGGGATCTCGAGACGCTGCCCGAACGCCTTGTCGTCATCGGCGGCGGCGCCATCGGCTGCGAACTCGGACAAGCGTTCAGCCGATTGGGCAGCGCCGTCACCATCGTCGAGGCTGCGCCCCGCATTCTGGCCAACCTGGGCAAGAACGTCAGCGAGCTCATCGCGAGTCGATTCGAAGCCGAAGGCATCACCGTTCTCGAAAACGTCAGGGTGACCGCGATCGAGGGATCCGCTGGCCAGGGCGATCTGGTCGTGATCGTCGACGACGATACGTCGATTGCCGCCGACCAGGTACTGGTTGCTGTTGGGCGACGCCCCACTACCGCTCGACTGAATCTGAGCTCGGTGGGCGTCGAACTCACCGAGCAGGGCCATGTCGAAGTCGACGACAAGCTCGAAACCACCAACGACCACATCTATGCCGGAGGCGACGTCGTCGGTAAAATGCCGTTCACCCACACCGCGGGCTATCACGGCGGCCTCGTCGTATCGAACGCACTGTTCGGGCTACGACGAAAGACCGACCACGAACGTATTCCATTTGCGATCTTCTGTGATCCCGAGGTCGCCAGCGTCGGCCGCATCTCAGCCGATGACGACGAACTGACCGTGGCGCACTTCGACTATGACGACCTCGACCGCCAGGTAACCACTGGCGAACCCGTCGGGTTCGTCGACTTGTTCACCGACAAAAAGGGTCGTCTGGTCGGCGCAACGGTTGTGGGTCAAACCGCAGGCGAAACCATCAACGAAATGACCGCCCGCATCCTCGCTGGCGACACATTGCGTTCGATCGGCCAGATGGTGCGGCCCTATCCAACGTTCGCCGAAGGCCCGGCCAAGGCCGCAAACGAGGTGCTACGCAAACAGTACTTCAGCCCTCGCACCAAGAAGTTTCTCAAGCCGGTACTGCGCCTGTTGCGAAAGATCGACAAGCCGTAGCATCACGGCCTCAGCGAAGCAGGCGGGCCACGATCACGACCCGCTGAACCAACGTGACACCCACCAGCGAAGCCCAGATCCACAACAGCACCTCGGCCTGGCCGGGGAACGCCAAGATCAACACATAGGCAGCTATTGTCTCGGTGCCCTCGGCGATCCCTGCGGGGAATGTCAGGCTGCGGCCGTCGCCCTCGACCTCTCGCCTCGCAGCCAAACTCGAGAACGCCAGAAACGACGAGCCCGACAGGTAGTAGGTCAAGAAGACGACTAGGCAGGCGACTCGGGCTTCTGGCAAGGCCACGCCTAGTGCCACCAGCACGCCCCCGTAGACCGCGAAATCGCTCATGATGTCGAGGTAGCCGCCAAAGTCGGTGACGCCGCGACGACGGGCGATCGGCCCGTCAAGGCCGTCGGCAAGCCGGTTGAGCAGCCACAAGATCATTCCGAGCCACCAGCGCTCATCAGCGATCGCGACACACGCCCCCGCGCCAATCACCAGCCCGACGACCGTCATGACGTTCGGGGTCATTCCAGCGCGCTGGAGGACTCTGGCCAGGCGGTCGAGCGGCCGGTCGAGGCGGCGGCGCATTGCAGCGTCGAACATCAACCAGCCCGCTTCGAACGCAGACGTTTGCCAGCGATCGCGCTGCCAACAACGACGACGCAGAACAAGCCGAGTAGCAAAATGAATGCTGTTCCGGTCGGGTCGTCGGCCTGATCGCCGAGACCGGTCGCCAGCAGGGTGGCCGGGGCCATGCCTATTGCCGAAGCAACGACATAACGCGAGAGCCGCACCGAGGTGAGCCCGGAGCCGTAGTTCAACAGGTTGAACGGAATGATCGGCATGAGCCGCAGTACAAGAATCGAGGTGAAGTCGTTGCGGCCCATGAATTGGTCGATGCTCTCGAGGCGGTCTCCGAACAACGACTTTGCGCCGTCGCGACCCATCGAACGCGACACAACAAATGCCAGTGTGGCCCCGAGCGTGGCGCCACTCAATGCAGCGACTGCCCCAAGTGGGAATCCGAAAACGGCGCCCGCCGTCAGGGTGCCAATCGTGCCAGGCAGCAACAACACAACCGCGGCCGCGTAGACGGCGATGAAGGCGACAAGGCCCCAGTTGCTCTCGCCCACATCTGTCAACAGATCGCGCACACCATCGGTGCCAACAATGAACAGTCCAACGCCGACGGCGATCAAGACCACGACGAGCGCCACCAGCCTGGCAATCGCCAGGGGCGCTCGGCTGGTGCGGTGTGATCGGTCGTTGGGCATGTCGCCCCCGCTAAATCGATCGGCCGGCGTCGGCCCAGTATTCGTCCTTGAGGAGCCGCTTGTAGAGCTTGCCGGTCGGGTGCCGGGGCAGCTCGCCACGGAAGTCGACGGTACGCGGACACTTGACGTCGGCGAGTTTTTCGCGACAGTACGCAATCAGCGTTCGCTCGAGTTTGGCCGCGTCGGCGGCAGACGCCGGCATGGTCACCGGCTGCACGATGGCTTTGACCTCTTCACCGAAGTCGTCATTGGGCACACCAATAACCGCCACGTCGAAGACATCGGGGTGCATCGTCAGCACATTCTCGGCTTCTTGTGGATAGATGTTCACGCCGCCGCTGATGATCATGTAGGCCTTGCGGTCGGTTAGGTAGAGGAACCCGTCCTCATCGACCTTGCCAACATCGCCGAGCGTCGACCAGCCCTTGTCATTGCGAGACGACGCCGTCTTCTCGGCGTCGTTGTGATATTCGAACACTCCCCCATCGCTGAAGAAAATCGTGCCCGCCTCACCCGGCGCGAGCTCGTTGCCCTCGTCGTCGACGATGTGTAGGACGCCCGTCAACGGTCTGCCGACAGTGCCCGGGTGTGTCAGCCAGTCTTCGCTGTTGACATAGCAGAAGCCGTTGCCCTCGGTGCCCGCGTAGTACTCGTGCAGCACCGGGCCCCACCACTGAATCATCTGATGTTTGACCTCGACCGGGCACGGGGCAGCAGCGTGGACAGCAACGTCGAGCGAGGACACGTCGTACTTGGCACGTACGTCTTCGTCGAGCTTGAGCATGCGGACAAACATTGTCGGCACCCATTGGCTGGTGGTGATCTTGTACTGCTCGATCAGCTGAAGCGCATGTTCAGGGTCGAAACGTTCCATCACCACAACTGTGCCGCCGACTCGCTGCACGCTCATGCAGAACCGAAGCGGTGCCGCGTGATAGAGCGGCGCCGGAGACAAGTACCGGCATTCGTCGACAACGCCGAAAAGCAAGGTCGCCAACATCAACAGGGCCGGTGGGGTTCCGAGAGGACCATCAGGAGCGCTGACCTTGACACCCTTCGGCAGCCCGGTTGTGCCCGACGAGTACAACATGTCGGCCGCTTCCTGGCGATCGGGAAGCGGCTCGCTCGGCTGGGCTGCTAGGGCATCTTCGAACGATTCGTGACCATCGACATGGCCGCCTACCGCAAGTCGAATCTCCACCTTTGGCGTCAAGCCGAGGATGGCAGTTGCCGCCTCGGCCTTGTACGGCGACGTGATTAATGCCTGGGCGCCACAATCGTTGACGATGTACTCGACTTCGTCGGTCGTGAGCCGCGAGCTGATGGCGGTGTAGTAGAGCCCCGCGTAGTGACAACCCCAGGCGATCGGCAGGAACTCAGCGCGGTTTTCGAGGCAAAAAGCGACGTGGTCGCCTCGTTTGAGGCCCGCGGCCCGGAAAAGTTGCGAAAGACGGTTTGCCATGCCGTCGAGTTCTGCGTACGTCACCGTCTGGCCCGAGTCGGCCATGATCAGCGCGGCACGATCCGGATCTCGTTCGGCCACCGAACCAGGGAAATAGATTGGATCGGGGGCCGGGGCGTCAACTGCAGAATTCGACATGAAAGCAAAGTAGCCGCGATTGCGCACACGGCGAGGCACCAAAAGCGTGTCCAGGCGCGTCACGTTCGTTACATTCGCGCCATGACCTTGCTAGATCAGATCAGTGACGCTCTGGGTTCGTCCGGAGCCCTCGGAGAACTCGCCAGCACCCTCGGTGCCTCGACATCTGAGACCGACTCGCTACTCAGCGCCGGCCTCCCCGCCATCCTCGGCGGGCTCGGGGCCCAATCCCAAGGCGACGGCCTCGGCGCACTCATCGGCCTGCTCGGCGACGACGGAGGCGGCCTCGCTGGCAACCTCGGAGCGTTCTTCGGCCTCGGCGACAAGACCGGCTTGGCTTCAAAGCTGGTTGGCGCATTGTTCGGCAGCCAACGCAGCACGGTCGAGTCGCAGATCGCTGCGGAGTCCGGTGGTGCCATCTCGATGGTGTCTCGATTCTTGCCGATGCTGGCGCCGGCAGCGATGAGCCTGTTGGCCAAATTTGTGAAAGACGACGGCCTTGACGCCGATGGCCTCGGTGAGAAACTTGCGGCCGTCAGCACGACCGGATCACTCGGCACCGCGCTTTCATCGCTGACCGACGATGACCGATCCGGCTTTGTCGAGGGCATCGCCTCGATTCGCGACGCCGGCGGCTTGGGTGCGCTCGTTCGGACTGCTGCCGCCACCGGGTCAGCAGCAGTTGCAGCGACCGGCGCTGCGCAACAGCTGTCGGCGCCCGCCGACGATGACTCGAAGCGCACCGGCCTCGGCTGGTTGCCGACCGTCGCACTGCCCGTTATTGCGCTGATCGCCGGGCTCGTCCTGTGGCAGTGCGGAAGCGCAGCCAACGATGCCGACGTGGCGCAAGACAGTATCCAAGCGGCCGAAACCCCCGCCGAGACGCCCGCCGACACCCCCGAGAGCGTCGACGACGTAGCAGAAGCCGAAGACGCCGGCCCGGCCGAACCAACCGCAACGCCAGCGCCAACGCCAGAACCAGCGGCCGAACCAACCGCAACGCCAGAACCGGCGCCCACACCTGAGACGCTCTCAACCATTGCCGATCTGGCACTCGCCAACCCCGAACTGTCGCAACTAGTCGGCCTCGCCGCCCAGTTCGACCTCGCTGACGTACTGGCAGATCCCGACGCAGGTCCGTTCACGGTCTTTGCTCCAACCAACGACGCGTTCGCTTCGGCCGATCAGCTTCTCGGCCGACTC
>JBDNHG010000669.1:0-4609 GCA_041688925.1 Acidimicrobiales bacterium
AGGAGGTCATGCACCATCTTCTCTACTTCAGCTGCAAGTTCTTTCGGGACCTGGTGGAAGAGCAGTTCAGCACTCATGCCCAAGATCTTCCTAGTGACTTCTTGTCGCTGTCGTTTTCTAATCTGACGACATACGCGGACAAGGTCCAAAAGAGTGTGTCCAAAGCCAGACGAAGTGCGACCGATGGGCGACTCGTATGGCTACTTGAGCGAGGCGTCTCCTTTGACGGCAACGGTTACCTCACCGAAAGGCAGGTCGCCGCCCAATACAAAGGCAAGAAGCACATTTTGCCCTACCTAAAGGTCAGCGACTATCTGGACTCTTCAGAGATGGTCCGAATAGTGCCCGTCCAAGCACCAAAGAACTTCACGGCAGATCTCACGCTCCGGAGGGGAAGCTTGCGCGACGCCTCGCTCCCCGTGGTGGTTAAGACGACCGATGTCGATGCCGACTACCCGTACCTCACCCGCGAACTCGGCGAGCACATCGGCAAAAGCCAAAATTGGGCAGCGAAGGCAATCTCCGTTCTCAACCTCAAGGGTGATCCGAAGTTCCACCAGGAGATCCGAACGTCGAAGAGTGGTTCAGTTCAGAGGTACTCCCAAGCCACCCTCGATCGCCTGCGCTCCACCATCGTCGCCAAGCCAGACTTCAACCCCTACACAGAAGCGCGAGTTTGACACTGGTTTGACATCGCCGGAAAACGAACAGAGCCGGCCCTTGCGGACCGGCTTGTTTCTTAGTGGCGGGGACAGGATTTGAACCTGTGACCTTCGGGTTATGAGTTAGACGATGTGGTTCGGGCGGGTGCGGGCTGCCTCGGCGCTCCATTCTGCGAACAGACTCGACGGACACGCGGTGCGACGCCGACGCATTCACCAGGTGACGTGTGCAATTCCTGCCGACCGTTCTTCAGTCTTCGTGGGGTCGCATTACCGATGGCCAGGGGTCGGGAGTCTCGCCGAGCGGCACATCGATCAGGGCCGGTTTCCTGGCATCGATTGCCGCCGAGAGATGGGACCGCAGTTCGTCGGGGCTATGCGCTCGATAGCCGTCCATGTCGTAGGCGGCAGCGAGTGCGACGAGGTCGGGGTCGACAAGTGTGGTGCCGTGGAAGTCACCGTCGAACTTTTGTTTGTGCATGCGTTGCACATTTCCGAAGGCATCGTCGCGAAACACCACACAGACCAACGGGAGGTCGTACGCCATCACGGTCGCCATTTCCGACATGCCATAGCCGAAACCACCATCGCCGGTCACCGACACCACAGGTCGGTCGGGATTACCCACCGCGGCACCGATTGCGGTCGGATAGCCATAACCAAGCGTGCCCTGATAGCCCGGATCGATGTAGCTACGCGGATGATGGATGGGCAGCGCGTAGCGAGCAACGTAGCCGACCTGGGTGAGTTCGTTGACCAGACAGGTGTCGTCGGGCATCGCGTCTCGCAGTGCGGAAACGTAGGCCCGTTGTGGATCGATTCCGTCGAGGCGGGCCTGCGCCCGCTCTCGGACCTGGTCGAGGTCGTCGACCCAGCATGGTCGGTCGCCACCGGTCTGAGCGACGATCAGGTCGCTGAGAGCGGCGACACCGGTTCCGGCATCACCGGTGATGGTGTGGGTGAAGTTACGCGGTGCGCCGAATGCCGCCTCATCGATGTTGAGCGAGATCTGCACGGCGTCGGGATGCACCTTCAACCCGCCAGCGCGTGGGCTGATCGTGCGCGACCCTACGAACAGCACACAGTCGGTTCGCCACAGCAGCTCATGGTGTCCGAGCGGCATCACCGCAAGCCGATGCCGATCGTCGAAAGCGCCTTTGCCGTTCGTGCTCGACACCAGCGGTGCACCAAGTGCCTCGGCCAGCGCGGGAAGTGCGTCCCACGCATCGGCGGCGCGGGCGCCTCCGCCCACATAGATCACGGGCCGTTCAGCCGCAGCCAGTCGCTCGGCGGCCACGGCGAGATCGGCAGTGCTTCCCGGCGATGGAGTAGCTGCTGGTTCAGCCCCAATGGCTGCGCCATCGGTGATTGCCGCGAGCACATCGGGTGGGATCTCGACGGCTACCGGGCCCGGGCCGTTGTTGAGCTGGACAAACGCCCCGTGCAGGGCCCCGGCAATCTGGCCCGGGTCAAGCGTCAGCACAGACGAACGACACAACGACTCGAGCAGGCCTGATTGGTCAGGAATCTCGTGCAAGAGCCCGAACCCTCTGCCGATGCCATCGGTGGGAATCTGCCCCGCAATCAGGAGCACCTTCGAGGAACAGGCGAGCGCGGTGACAAGCCCCGCCCCAGCGTTGAGTACTCCCGGACCGGGCACGACGAGTGCGACACCGATCTTGCCCGTGCTCCGTGAATAACCGTCGGCGGCGTACGTCGTCGTGTGCTCATGGCGGGCATTGATGAAGGTGATCTGTTCTCGGTAGGCAGAGAGGCCGTTCGTGGCGTGGTCGAGTTGCACCCCGGGGATACCGAAGATGTGGGTTACGCCCTCTTCGACCAGCTGTCGGGCCATGGCCGAGCCGCCGGTCACGGCCGCGTTGTTGGTGTTGTTCGTCACCCTGCCGACCCTAGCTGTGGATGCCACCAGGATCACCAAGATGGCGATTCCGCACGCTGGTCACGATCTCATTACCCGGGCATCCGGCGGCGAGGTCAGGGCACCGTCAGGCGAGAAGGTCGAGGGCGGCGGGCGCGTGCGACCTCAGCTGTGCGGTTTTTGACACCGAACTTGTCGAAGGTGTGGGTCACGTGCACGACGCGACTTTGGGGCGAAGAAGCGCCCTCGGCGAGCGGTCGGGGGCTGGCAGCCAACTGAATCCGTTCGGGTGAGCCCCACTTCGCCGACCTTCGGGTTATGAGTTAGGCGGCCAGTGTCTCAGTTAGGCGGCCAGTGTCTCAGAAGGTGCGGGGAGCGACGTTCTGGCTAACCATCTGGGGCGGCGAGCAGGTTCAGACCCAGGATCTACGAGCAGTGCTCCTGGGTTCGTGACCAAAGTGTGACCACAAACTACTTGTACGGCAACGACCCGTCGCCCTCGTAAAGAGCTGCGACCTCCGCCCCGTCAAACTCTTCGAGTGATGAGCGAACGGTCTTGTCGAGCAGGTCGAGCGATCGAAGCGACCCATCGGTTGAGTTAGTAATCGATTCGATTCGGACGAACCGTTCGGCGAATTGTTCGGCGTGGCGTGCTAGGGCTTTGAGCTTGTTCTTGGCATCGGCGAGGTGATCTCCATGTGGATCAACGATCGCAACGGCGAGTGTCCCATCGTCTCTGCGGGAGATGATCACGAAGTCGGGTTGGAGCGAGGTCCAGCGCCCGTTGTCCTTCTGGTACGCGATGCGCATAGCGGCTGTCGTGGCTCGCGACGGGTTCCGGTACCAGGCCAGGGTCGAGTCGCGGGCGACTTCGGTCTCGATCACGGTGGTTTCCCACGCGTTGAGCCGCGCAGGGAATTGTCCGTTCTTGTCGGCGAAAAGATGTTTGCTGAATGTCGGTAGCGGTCCGTCCTTCGTGGCCGTCGCTGTGGTCAAATTATCCCGGAGATCGATTCCGGCGACTTCAGGATGCGATGTCATCTCCTGCACATGTCGATAACCATGACGAGTTGAGCCCGTGGTGTTCTTGATCGCAACAGCGTGATCCTCAAGCTGCCGTCGGACCCACGCCGTTGCAGCGCCATCGAGAGCCTCAACGACACCATCCACCATCAGAAGAGCGGCCACCTCGGTCTTCACCGTGAGGGTGTCGGCTCCATCGCCTGCCTTATCAACGCGGTACCTGTAGTAACCCTGGCCGGCGCCTTCCTTGATTGAGCGAATCACCTTGGCGGTGTCGCGATCGAGGTCGGCAAGATGGGTTGCGATCTGACGAGTCTGTTGGGCGATTGACTGCCCTTGCGCATCGACCACATCTCGAACGACGTCCATGTTCTCGAGGTCCTCGATGCTCCCTGCGACTGCTTTCGCATGCTTGGCAGCGAGTCCATCGAGTTCTGCATTGAGCTCAGCGGTCAACTGTTCGCCGGCGTCGGACACGAGTGCTGAGCCGTTCGCATCGTCGCACAACAGCTGCGCGAGCTTTCGTGCTCGACGTAGGGGGCTGGCTAGAACATCAGGGGTGGGAATACTCGGCAACGCTTTAAGGAAGTCGAAGACCTCGGCAGGAATAGAAGCATTGCGCTGGAAGGTGGCCTTATTGAAGCTGACACCTGGTCCTACTTGGCCGTCCTTGCCGCTCTCGCCGGTCCCCTCAAGTTCTGCCTTGATCGTTGCGAGCGCAGCACGATTGAATTTGGGCAGATAACAGGACACCGAGTTGAGCGCATCGTCTGTCGATATCCGACGAGCGAGCGGCTGACGGACCATTCGGCCGATCACCTGAGCGATGTGTGTTGCGTCCTTCGCCGGACGCTCGGAGTACATAACCTCAGCACGCGGGCAGTCCCAGCCAGTCGATATTGCTGTCTTTGCCAGGACGACACGGACATCGGTGTCGGACTGAATTGACTCGGGCGGCACCCACCGCATAGCCCGAGACGGCAACACGATCGTGTCGTGCTCGCCGAACACGTGAACTATTGCGTCAGATGGCAAGCCTGGCCAT
>JBDNHG010000670.1:0-1510 GCA_041688925.1 Acidimicrobiales bacterium
GAAGGAGCCGAAGGTGTCGGCCGTTTCCTGCTCTATGCCGCCTTGGGTATGGCGGTTGGCGTCGTTGTGGTCGGTATCGAATGGCTGTCAATCGAAGTGATGATTCACCGTCTGGTCCAGGCCGACCTGTGGATACAGGTGTTGGCTCCTGGCGTCGGCGTGGTGTTGACGGTGACCATCTTGCGCTTGGCGTGGAGCTCTGACTCGGCGACATCTGACAGCTATGTCAAGGCATACCACGGCAGCTATGACCTCGAGCCCCGCAAGTTTCTGCCCAAGACGCTTGCGGCGCTCACAACCGTGGGTTTCGGTGGCGCTGCCGGCCTTGAAGGTCCGGCGATCTACGCCGGGTCAAGTTTGGGTCAGTGGTTGGGTCTCCGCGATCTCAAGGTGTTGGGCCTGCGTAATCGGCGAGTGCTACTTGTGGCCGGCGCCGCTGCCGGGGTGGCAGCGGTGTTCCGGGCACCCGCTACAGGTGTGTTGTTCGCCATCGAGAGTCCGTTTCGTCGCGACATCGCTCGCCATGCGCTGATTCCAGCGCTTGTTGCATCGGCTGCGTCATACATCACGTTCGTGATCGTCTTGGGCTCTGACCGGCTGTTGTCGTTCCAGCCTGCCGAGGTACCCCTCACAGACGAGGTCATCGGTGCCATCGTGATTGGGCTCTTCGCTGGTGTGGCCGCTCGAGGAATTGCCGTAATGCTGAAGGCCGCCAAGGCCAAGGGCAAAGCAACACCACTCAGTTTGCGGCTGCCGATCGCAGCGGCAACGCTCGCCGCCGCGGTGCTGATCACCGATCAGCTGGTCGACGTGCCGGTCACCCTTGGACCGGGCGCCGAGGCGATCGTCGATGTGATTCTCGACCCGACCATCTCGGTGTGGGTGATCATCGCCCTGTTCTTTTTGCGTGCCATTTCTACGTCGGTCGTGCTGGGCGCTGGCGGCGTTGGTGGCGTATTCATCCCGCTCGTTGTGCAAGGGCTGCTGTTGGGTCGCGTCGTCGAGGTGATCTTCGACGCTCCATCAAATGGCCTGTACCCCGTCATCGGGCTGGCTGCGGTACTCGGCGCGGGTTATCGCACACCGCTGGCAGCGGTGATGTTCGTCGCCGAAACTACCGGCCGTGCCGAGTTCGTGATCCCCGCGCTCTTGGCCACCGCTGTGTCACAGTCGCTGATGGGAGATGCTTCGGTGTCGCTGGGTCAGGTCGACGAACGGGGCGGCCAACTCGAAGCGCGTCTGCAGATGTCGACATCGGCGGTGACGATCCCGTTCCGAGTCAGCGTTGCGCCCAATCGACCGTTGCTCGAAGTGATCGACGAGATCGACGAAGATTCGAATCTGGGCGTCGTTGCCGTTTGTGACCCGTCCGACGACTCCTACTGTGGCCTGCTCGTGCTGGCCGACATCGCCACGTGCCTGCTCGAACATGGCATGGACGCCGAGGTGCACCTCATCATGCGCGATATACCAGCGATCGCCGAAGACACGCCGGCTATCGAGGCGGCCC
>JBDNHG010000671.1:0-6023 GCA_041688925.1 Acidimicrobiales bacterium
CTCTCGGAGCGGCGCTTGGTGTCCCCGTCGACCAGATCTATGTCGCGTCGACCGGCGTCATCGGCGAGCCGCTCGATGACCAACGCATCACCACCGCACTCGCAGAACTGGTTTCGGCCGGCGGCGCTGGCTGGCCCGACGCAGCGAAGGCGATCACGACCACCGACACGTTCATCAAGGGGGCAGGGGCCACCGTTCGCGGCGCAAAGGTCGAGGGCAACGTTGTAGGCATTGCCAAGGGCAGCGGGATGATCGCTCCTGACATGGCCACGATGCTGGGATTTTTGTTCACCGACATCGCCGCTACTTCGGCCGCTCTGCAACAGGCTGTCAGCGAGGCGGCGGGTGAAAGTTTCAATCGCATCACCGTCGACAGCGACACCTCGACCAGCGACACCGTGTTGCTGTTCTCGACCGGTGCAGCAGGCAACGACCGGATCGACGGACCGAACCATCCTGCATGGGCCGAGTTCAGCGCCGCAGTGTTCGAAGTCTGCCTCGACCTGGCACACCAGATCGTGCGCGACGGCGAAGGTGCCACCAAGTTCATCGAGGTTCGGGTCGAGGGCGCCACCAGCGACCAATCGGCCGAAGCCGTAGCGCGGTCGATCGCCGACTCGCCGCTGGTGAAGACGGCAATGGCTGCCGAAGACGCAAACTGGGGTCGCATCATCATGGCCGTCGGCAAGGCTGGCGAACCTGCCGACCGAGACAAGCTGGCCATCTGGATCGGCGACGAGCAGATCACCGAAGCCGGCGTCGTCCACCCCGACTACAGCGAAGATCGCGCCAATGAGTTCCTGCGACAAGACGACATCGTTGTTCGGGTCGACATGGGGCTCGGCGAAGGTTCTGCATCGATCTGGACCTGCGACCTCACACACGGCTACATCGAGATCAACGCCGGGTACCGCTCGTGAGTAGTCCGAGTAGTACGCCTTTCGGCTCGTTCCTCGCCGAAACTCTGCGCGCAGGTGAATCCTCGCCGGTCCTGGCGAGTGTGATCGCCGAAACGCTGCGCGCCGGTGAATCCCCGCCGGAACTTGCAAGCGACGCAATTGTCCAGGCGCCTGGCGTCAGGACAATTCACTGGCTGGCGGCGATCTGATGGGAACGTACAGTCCACACGACACGGCGTCGGTATTGACGCAGGCGCTTCCGTACATACAAGAGTTCGCGGGCGCGACGGTTGTCGTCAAATTCGGCGGCAATGCAATGGTCGACCCCCACCTGTTTACGACCTTCGCCGCCGACATCGTGCTGATGCACTCGGTCGGCATCAAGCCGATCGTCGTACACGGCGGCGGCCCCCAGATCGGTGCCTTGCTCAAGAAGATCGGCAAAGAAACCGAGTTCATCGACGGCCTGCGGGTCACCGACGCCGAGACACTCGACATTGTGCGCATGGTCCTGGCCGGCAAGGTCGGACGCGACATCGTCAGCGGCATCAATGTGCATGGGCCGCTCGCCGTTGGTGTTTCCGGCGAGGACGCCGGCTTGATCCGGGCCAAGCCGCATAGCAAGGAACACGGCTTCGTCGGCCAAGTGGTCGACGTCAATCCTGACATCATTCATCGCTTGCTGGCCGAGCGGCTGATCCCCGTCGTGTCGACAATCGGCAGCGACGAAACCGGGCAGGCCTACAACATCAACGCCGACACGGTTGCTGGGCATCTCGCCGCAGCGGTAGGCGCACGCAAGCTGGTCATGATGACCGACGTCGATGGTTTGCGTCAGGATCCGACCGACCCGGCAACACTCATCAGCGAGACCACATCGGCTGAGCTGGCACCGCTCGTCGGCACAGAGACGGTGTCGGGCGGCATGATCCCTAAGGTCGAAGCCTGCCTCCACGCCGTTGACAACGGCGTGCGATCAGCCCACATGATCAACGGCACGGTCGAACACGTGCTGCTGCTCGAACTGTTCACCGTTGCCGGCATCGGCACCAAGATCACGCTCTAACCCTCGCAACGCCGAGTCGCTGCGCTTTGTCGGCTCTGCGGATTACTTCCAGCAATCACCCTCTGACCCTCGCAAACAATGAGTCGCTGCGCTTTGTCGGCTCTGCAGACAACCTTTAGAAAGATCCCGTTATGACCGAAACACATGTCGAACACATATCGGCTGATGCGGACCATTGTCCGATCATGTCGACCTACGGGCCTCCCGAGGTCATGTTCGTACGCGGCGAGGGTTCGCGCCTCTATGACCCGTCGGGCAAGGAATACATCGACTGGCTCGCCGGTATTGCGGTTACGTCGCTTGGCCACGCACATCCGGGCGTGGCGGCAGCGATCTGCGAACAGGCGAACACATTGCTGCACGTCAGCAATCTGTTCGCTACCGAACCCCAGTGGAAGGTGGCGCGCATCATCGACGAGCTCGTCGGTGGTCCGCCCGGAAAGGTGTTCTTCTGCAACTCGGGCGGCGAAGCCAACGAGGCGCTGATCAAGCTCGCTCGCAAGTGGGGTGGCCGAGGTCGTCATGTGGTCGTCTCCGCCATGCGCTCGTTCCACGGCCGCACGCTGGCCACGCTTGCCGCCACCGGCCAGCCCGAGAAACACGAGCCGTTTCAGCCCCTGCCCGAAGGTTTCCGCCACGTCCCCTACAACGACATCGACGCACTCGAGAAGAGCCTCGACGACACCGTTGCTGCGGTGTTGCTCGAGCCGATCCAGGGCGAGGGCGGCATCAACGAGGTCGACCCGGCGTACTTTCCAGCAGTGCGTGAGCTGTGCACCGAACGCGGCATCTTGTTGATGTTCGACGAGGTACAGACCGGGCTTGCCCGCACCGGCGCCTGGTTCGCGTTCCAGCATTACGGCATCGAGCCCGATGCAATCTCGATCGCCAAGGCGCTCGGCAACGGCATGCCGATCGGCGCCATCTGGGCACGCAACGAGGTCGCTGCCTCCTTCAAGCCAGGCGATCACGCAACGACCTTTGGCGGCCAACCCATGGCGGCATCGGCGGCGTTGGCCACGCTCCAGATCATGAAGTCGATCGACGCGCCGTCGTTGGCAAACACCGTTGGCCGGGCGCTTCGCGACAAGCTCGAAGCCCTTGATGGTGTGGTCAGCACCCGTGGCCGGGGCCTGCTCATCGCCGCAGAACTCGACCCGCCGGTGCTGCATGGCCGCACTGCCGGCGAAGTTGCCAACGCCTGTCTGCATGCCGGGCTGGTTCTTAACGGAATCACGCCGACAGCACTGCGGATAGCGCCGCCGATCACCATCACCTTCGCTGAGATCGAACAGGGCATGGCTGTGCTCGAACAGGTCCTGAACTCGTGAGATGGTCGTGAGTCGAGGCACTAAGGCACAACGCCAGCAGGTTGTCGCCGATCTGCTGGCTGCCGAAGCAATCACCAACCAAGAACAAATTGTCGAACATCTCGCAGCCGAGGGGATCACAGCGACACAGGCAACGGTGTCGCGCGATCTCGAAGAGCTCAGCGCTATCAAGGTGCGCATGCCTGGCGGGGCCAGCGCGTACGCCATTCCTGATCATCCGCACGAGCACGTCGTGCCGGCCGGGCACCTGCGCCGCATCTTCTCCGAATGGGTCGTCGGCGCCGACAACTCGGGCAACATCGTGGTGCTGCGCACACTCGTGGGCAGCGCACATGTCGTAGCGTCGGCAATCGACAGGTCTGGACTCGATCAAGTCCTCGGTACGGTCGCAGGCGACGACACACTCTTGGTCGTCGCCGCCGAAGGATTCACCGGCGCCTCGGTCGCCGAGTTGTTCCGCAGCTACGCCGATCTCGGCTAGAGCCATATTTCTCAGCACCCCCCAGCAACCAATCACTTGAAAGATCAACACGAATGTCCGACGTAAACAAGGCCGACGTCTCGAAAGTTGTGCTCGCCTATTCGGGCGGGCTCGACACCTCGGTGATCCTCAAATGGCTCGAGGTCGAGTACGACTGCGAGGTCGTCACGTTCACGGCCGACCTCGGCCAGGGCGAAGAGCTCGAACCAGCACGCGCCAAGGCCGAAGCCATGGGCGTCAAAGAGATCTATGTCGACGATCTGCGCGAAGAATTCGTGCGTGACTTCGTGTATCCGATGTTCCGGGCCAACGCCATCTACGAAGGCGTGTACCTGCTCGGCACATCCATCGCCCGTCCTCTCATCGCCAAACGTTTGATCGAGATCGCCCGTGAAACCAGCGCCGACGCCATCAGCCACGGCGCCACGGGCAAGGGCAACGACCAGGTGCGTTTCGAACTGGGAGCCTACGCGCTCGAACCTGAGATCAAGGTCATCGCCCCATGGCGCGAGTGGGACCTGAGCGGTCGTGAAACGCTGCTTGCGTACGCAGAGAAACACGGCATCCCGATCGAGAAGACGCGCGGCGCCAAGTCGCCGTTCTCCCAAGACGCCAACCTGCTGCACATCAGCTATGAAGGCGGCCCACTCGAGGATCCAGCCAATGAACCGCCATCAGAAATGTGGCGCTGGTCGACCTCGCCAGAGCTAGCACCGAATGAGGGTCAGTACATCGAGATCGGGTACGAAAAGGGTGACCCCGTCACACTCGACGGCAAGGTGTTGTCGCCGGCCAAGATGCTGGCAGAGTTGAACCGCCTGGGCGGCGAGCACGGCATCGGCCGCCTCGACATGGTCGAAAACCGCTTCGTGGGTATGAAGTCGCGTGGCGCCTACGAAACACCGGGTGGCACGATCATGCTCACCGGCCACCGCGCCATCGAATCGATCTGTCTCGACCGCGAGGCCGCACATCTCAAAGATGAGCTCATGCCGCGGTACGCCAAGCTGATCTACAACGGCTTCTGGTGGGCCCCCGAGCGGCACATGCTTCAGGCCGCTATCGACTACAGCCAGCAGCGGGTCAACGGCACCGTGACACTCAAGTTGTACAAGGGCAATGTGATGGTTGTCGGTCGCAAGAGCGACGACACACTGTTCGACGAGAAGATCGCCACATTCGAAGACGACGGCGGCACCTATGACCAAGCTGATGCCGCTGGCTTCATCAAGCTCAACGCACTGCGCCTGCGCAACCTGGCCCGCCGAGATCTGCGATGAGCGGCGAGACCCTCTGGCATGGGCGGTTTGAGTCGGGGCCGAGCGAGGCGCTGCTCAAGTACACCGTCAGCCTGCCCTATGACCAGCGGCTGGCGCCGTACGACATCATGGGAAGCCGGGCACATGTGCGCGGGTTGGCCCGTGTCGACCTGCTGAGCGATGCCGATGCACAAGCGGTGCTGGCGGCCCTCGACGATGTCGAAGCCGAGTTGGCTGCCGGCACGTTCGTCTTCGTGCCAAGCGACGAAGACATCCACACAGCCGTCGAGCGGCGGGTCACCGAGATCGCCGGGCAGGCAGGCGCACGGCTGCATACCGGCCGAAGCCGCAATGATCAGGTCGCGACCGATCTGCGGTTGTTCGTCAAGGATCACATGGCGATGATCGCTGGGCTCGTGGTTGAGCTCGAGCAGGTGTTGTATGACCGTGCGGTCGCAGCCGGCGGTGCGTATCTGCCCGGTTACACCCATCTCCAACGAGCACAACCGGTCTTGTTGTCGCACCATCTGCTGGCACATTTCTGGACGTTCCGTCGTGATGTCACCCGGTTGATGGCCGCCCGGGCTGCTGCTGATGTGTCTCCTCTTGGAGCTGGCGCGTTGGCAGGCAGCACGCTGCCGCTCGATCCTGACGGCACTGCCCGCGAGCTGGGGTTCTCGTCACGGTTCGAGAATTCACTCGATGTCGTGAGCGACCGTGACTATGTCGCCGACGCCCTCTATGCGCTGACGATGATCGGCATCCACATGTCTCGCATCGGCGAAGAGTTCGTGTTGTGGTCGAGCGAAGAGTTCGGCTTCTTGACGGTCGACGACGGGTTTGCCACCGGATCGTCGATGATGCCGCAGAAGAAGAACCCCGATATCGCCGAGCTTGCCCGCGGCAAGGGCGGACGGCTGATCGGCAATCTGACGGGCTTGTTGGCGACACTCAAGGGTTTGCCGTTGTCCTACAACCGCGATCTCC
>JBDNHG010000672.1:0-6449 GCA_041688925.1 Acidimicrobiales bacterium
ATCTGTTCCTGCTGATCGTCGGCGGAAACGACACGACCCGCAACTCGATGTCGGGCAGCGTCTACGGCCTGAACCGGTACCCCGATCAGTACGACAAGCTCATCGCCAACCCGTCACTCGTCGAGAACCTCGTTCCCGAAATCATCCGCTGGCAAACACCGCTGTCATACATGCGACGCACCGCGACGCGCGACACCGAGCTCGGCGGCAAGCAGATCCGCAAGGACGACCAAGTACTGATGTGGTACCTCTCGGCCAACCGAGACGAAGACGTCTTCGGCGCCAACGCCGAGGCCATCGACATCGAACGACCCAACGCCGACCGGCACCTGTCTTTCGGCTACGGCATCCACTTCTGCATGGGCAGCCGCCTCGCCGAGCTGCAACTGCGCATCCTGTGGGAAGAAGTGCTGCAACGCTTCGAGCGCATCGAAGTAGTCGACGAACCCGACCGCACACTCTCGGCATTCATCAACGGCTACACCAAACTGCCGGTGCAGATAACCCGCAAACGCTGACCCAACAGCACTGACCACCAGCAGCTACCCACCATCGCTGACCCACCATCGCTTGGTGGTGGCGGCGAACTGCGCAGCACCCACCTCGGTCCAGGCCGAGTGACACCCGGCCTGCATGGCCTGCACCGCGCTGCTGTGACCGAGGCAACGCTGCGAGTGCAACCTGGAACACACATGGCTGTAAGCGCTTTTGTCATGCTTGAGTTATGGACCCAGTCGCACCGCTCACCGACCACCGTTCGTCCTCGCGCCGTAAGGCAGCGGCGATAGGCGCTGTCATCGTGGTCACGTTGCTCGCCGCCTTTGGTGCGTCGCTGCTGCAAGTCGGTGCATCGTCGACCCAGGTTGCTGCAGAAGGTGCTGCTGTTGTCGACTCTGCGACTTCGAGACCGTCAGACTCTGCTGCGTCAGCTCCCGGCGTCGCTGCTGCCGCTGATTCCGAGGTTTCGCCAACCAACGGCGGCGACTTCGACACACCCGGGGCTACCACCAGCCTCGAAACCAATACCGACGACGGTGACAGTGACGCCACCGATACCGACAGTGACCTTGACGCTGACGATGCTTCCGCTGCGGCAACGCTTGGCATCCCGACCGATGGCACACCGACCGATGGCATCTCGACCAATGCTTCCGCTGGCGAAGGTGAGGCTGATGACGGTGAGGCTGCATCCCCGTCTCCCGCCGCGACCACCGCCGCCGAAGGGTCCTCAGCTTCGGAAGCCACCTCGACGCCAGCCCTGGTTCCTGCGACCCAAACCACGGTCTACCGCTGTCCTGTCGGCTCGGACACCTCGGGAGGTTCCGGAGCAGAGCTCACGTGCGTCCGAACAACGACAACCGACCAAGCAGTCGCAGCCGTCATAGCGACGACCTACAACTGCCCCGCAGGATCGACTGGTTCACCAACCAGCGCAAGCCCCACATGCACCCGCACAACAGCCACAACCCAAACAGTCGCCGCGGTCTCATCCACGACCTACAGCTGCCCCGCAGGATCGACGGGCTCACCAACCAGCGCAAGCCCCACATGCACGAAAGAGGTCGTCGGCTATCAGACGGTCACTGCTGTGGCGACCACCACCTACCTCTGTCGTTCGTTCTTGGTTCTTCCAGGTTCTCCGCTGCCCCAGTGCAACGCATCCTCGACCGGGGCCGTGCCGCTGACAACGTACAGCTGCCCGCCCGGGGCAACGGGTTCGCCGACCATCACTGATCCCACATGCATCAAGACGGTCACGGCGTACCCCACGGTGGCCGCGGTTGTGTCAACGACGCTCAGCTGCCCAGCAGGTGGAACCGGTTCACCTACGCCCGCCAATCCCACCTGTAGAACCGAGGCGTTGGTCGCTCAGACCGTGGCCGCAGTGGTAGCAACAACGCTCAGCTGCCCAGCGGGTGCAAGCGGTTCACCGACCGCAGGCAATCCCACCTGCACTACCGAATCGCTGATCGCCCAGACCGTCGCCGCAGTCGCATCGACGACGTATAGATGCCCCGCTGGTGCCGCCGGCTCCCCCGGTCCTTCGAACCCGACATGCGTCAAGGCGTCAGAAACCACAACTCCGGTCGCACCCGTCACCGACACCGAGTTCAGTTGCCCCGCCGGTCTCACACCAACGGCGGCCTCGGTTGCGCCAGTGCTCTGCGAATAGGAGTAGTGACGCGTCGCGACCGTCGCTCCGCTCACCGCATCCGACTATCGGCTGCGCGCACGCTGCGGTGACGTGGTCAGGAATGCCCCGAGCGATACGCAGACGATTCCGACTACGGCGATAGCTCCGGGCGGCTCGTCGAGAAAGATCCACGCCAACGCCGCGATCTGAATGAGCATGGTGTTGTTGATTGCTGCCGATTCGAACGCGGCGAGGTGTTGCATCGATCTGTTCCACAAAGTGAAGGCCACGGCGGTGTTCACAACCGCCAACCAAGCGATCAGCAGACCTAGCTTGAATGTCAACTCCGGCCATCCCTCGATCAACAGGCCCGCAACGAGCAGCACGGGTGCGCCGACGCTCATGCTGATCGTGGTCACGAGCACCGGGGCAACCAATGCGGCGCGGTTCGCCGATCGACCCAGCAGCGATCCGGCTGCATTCGCAAAGAGACCAACGACCGACGCGATCATGCCGAGCACCGTGGCCCCGAGATCGCCAGAGAAATACCAGATGGCCCCGATGATGATGAGCGCTGCCCCAGCGAACTGTTGACGACTGGGTCGTTCTCCTAGCGACCTCGATGACACCAACGCAACGATCAGCGCTGTTGGCGCAAGCATGAGACTCGATGTGGCCGCAGGTTGGGCGTCGATCGCGATGAACTGAGCGCCCTGCGTGACCGAGTAGTAGACGAGCCCGAGCACCACAAGCGCCCTCCATTTCGCGGTAATCACGTCGCGCGCTGCCGATCGATGCCGCTGGTTCGAGGCAGCCCACGCGATCAAGATCAGCGCGGCGAGTGTGTAGCGCAGACCAGCGAACGTCAGCGGTGCCAGTTCTTCGTCGTCGAGTCCGTAGCGGATGAGTATCCACGATGAACTCCACAGCAGCGTGACGAACAGCGCTGTCACCACCGCCCTGGTGTGGTGCTTGGAATCAGCTGCTGCTGGTTCCAATTGGGCAGGGGTCGAGGGGGTTGGTCTCATGAGGGAGAGCCTCCGGTATCGGCACGCGTTGTAAGAGTGCCGATCTCAACTGCTCCAGGCTTTTGTCCCTTCAGATGCACACCTGAGTATGTGAGGTGCTGTGGCGCTCGGTCCTGTCGGTATCTCGACCGCCGGATCCCTAGCCACCGATATCGATCGGTCTGGCCACCCTACCGCGCGTCAAATTCGCGCACGGTTTCCACATCGCTCAGAACGTTGGCCAACCGCTACCCGTGCTCAATCCGCGAGGCGCAGTCGGGAGAGGGCTTGAGCGATCTCGTCGATGGTCATGTCGCCACTGGCTACTGCGATGACCAGGTCGTAGACATCGACATTTTTTTGCCGCGCTCACACTCGCATGGTTGAGCTCTAGGAAGACAGCCGTAGCAAGCCAGCCAAGTCGCTTGTTGCCGTCGACGAGCGGATGATTCTTCACAATGGAGCGAAGCAGGGCTGCGGCCTTGGACCAGATGTCGGGGTAGGCATCCTCGCCAAACGCTGTCGTCTGTGGGCGCGCTACTGCCGACCCCAACAGGCCAACATCACGAATCGGAACCGACGCACCGAACCACCGCCGAGCGAGTGCAATCAGGTCATCGATGTCGAGGAACTCGACACCGTTGGTCACTCGCCGAGTCGATGCAGCGCCTCGCCATGACGCTCAACAATGGCTTCGGCAGCGCCGTCCACTCGGTCTCGGTGGTCGGCTCTGGCCACAAACTCGCGCACTGCACGGCGAGCTGCTTCCTGCATCGAGATACCTTCGAGTTCGGCCCGCTGCTTGAGCGCTGCCCGCTCATCATCGGTGAGCCTCAGGGTCATTGCCATAGACAAAAGGGTATCAGTTTGATATCGCTCGTCGCCGTGAACGACCGCCTGCGGTCAGCCGAGGATGCCGGCTTCGCGC
The DNA here is from genome assembly GCA_041688925.1 of Acidimicrobiales bacterium. Classification (GTDB taxonomy): domain Bacteria; phylum Actinomycetota; class Acidimicrobiia; order Acidimicrobiales; family UBA10347; genus UBA10347. The sequence continues at coordinate 4,070 of JBDNHG010000672.1, forward strand.
AGCTGAGCTCGGGCGTCGGCATCGAGCCCAAGTTCCTCGAGGACTTCATCGTTGTGTTGGCCAAGCGACGCCGCAGCGGTGCGAATGCGTGTTGGGGTGCGAGAGAACTTGACGGACGGCCCGACAATGTCGACGGTGTGCCCGTCGTACTGCGTAGTCGGCTGAAGCATCTCGCGGGCGATCACGTGGGGGTCTTTGACGACCTCGACGAACGTTTGCACTCGTGCTGCGGGCAGACCGCGGGCCCGTAGCTCCTTGACAGCCTCGTCGCGTGTGCGTTCAGCAAGCCAGCCACCGAACAACATGTCGCAGACGTCTCGGTTCGCAGCGCGTGCCGGGCGGGTCGCGAAACTCTCGTGATGGGCAAGTTCTGGTTGGCCAATCAATTCCGCGAGGACCACCCAATGTGAGTCGAGAAGCACACCGGCGTACACCAGACCGTCAGAGCACTCGTAGATGTCGCACGGCACAACAAAGCCGAGCGCGTTTCCCCAGCGCTCGGGCTGGATGCCCAGGGTGCCGAGCGTGGGCAGACCGTTGGTCTGAAAGAGCATGGCATCGAGCATCGAGACATCGACGTGTTGGCCCTCGCCGGTTTGATCGCGATGACGCAGTGCTGCCATTGCGCCGATGGCTCCGTGGAGGCCGCCGAGGTCATCGGCCAGCCAGGTTCCAGCCTTGGTCGGCGGCGTGCCTGCTGCGCCGTTGACCGACATGAAACCTGACGTCGCCTGGGCGATCGGGTCATAGCCAGCAGCCTTGTGGTCGGGCCCGAACTGGCCCCAGCCGGTGACCGAGACATAGACGATGTCGCTCTTGACGGCTTTGACGTCTTCGTAGCCAAGGCCGTTGCGGGCCAGAGCCCCCGCCCTGAAGTTCTCGAGCAGAATGTCGCACTTGGCGGCCAGGTCGAGCAGGATCTGTCGTCCGTCGTCGCTAGTCAGGTCGATCGACAGTGACCGCTTGTTGCGGTTCACCGTGGCGTGCATCAGGCTGACTTCGTCGCTGACCCGGGGAGAAAGGGCGCGTGAGACATCGCCGGTAAGGATCTCGACCTTGATCACGTCGGCGCCGAGATCGGCCAGCACAACACCAGCCATCGGGCCAGCCCACGTAGAGGTCACTTCGAGCACCCGCACGCCCGCGAGCGGTCCGCTCAGATCATCTCGTGCGTCCGCGAAGAACTCTTCCTTTTCCACTGCTGCACTCCCGTACTCGGCCTACTCGGCACAGCAGACAACCTAGTTGGCTCGACCGACTCGTAATAAAGGCCAAGCACAATGCCGTCGTAGATTCCTAGCGATCGGGGCAGCGAGAGAGTTTCGATCCTGCCCGTGCGATGAGGCAACGAGACGGGTCCGGCTACCACAGCCCAGCGGCTGGATGCTCAGGTGGATCGTTTTACCCGAATGGCCTCGCCGTCGAGCTCATGACCGTTTAGCTGGAGCATGGCCGCCTTGGCATGGCCGGGCTTGGGCATTTCTACGAAGCCGAAGCCCTTCGACAATCCCGTCTCCTCATCATTGACGATCACACAGGACTGCACCGAACCGTATGGCTCGAACAGGGCTCGCAGATCTTTCTCTGTCGTCTTGCGAGACATGTTCCGAACAAGGAGGCGCATGGCCAGAACCTTATCGGAGGGCCCACATCCTGCTCGGCCGCACCGAGCGAACAGGGCTTTGGTCCCTCGACATTGGTCGACGATTCGTCGAAGATCGAACAATGGTCACTCGTCTCGAAGTTTTTGCCGACATCACCTGCCCCTTCACCCACGTCGGTCTGAGGAAGGTCGTAGCCGAACTCGACGCCGGCGTCGAGGTGGTCGTGCGATCCTGGCCTCTCGAGTGGATCAACAGTGCGCCGCTTGATGCCGCTGCGGTCGAGACGAAGATTTCGGCGTTGCACGAACAACTCGGCACCGACGACTTCGCTGGCTTCCGACCAGACCACTGGCCCACCACCACCATTCCGGCACTGAATCTCGCAGCCGCAGCGTTCGACGTAGACGCTGCGACCGGCCTAGCCGTCAGCCTCGCGCTGCGCGATGCCCTGTTCGAACAAGGTCAGGACGTGAGCGATGTCGACGTTCTCGCGTCCATCGCCCAACGGTTCTCGTTGGATGTGCCGGGGACCGAGGCCATCGCTCGAGTCCAGGCCGATTATGACGACGGCAAACGCCGCGGCGTGCGGGGATCACCAGACTTTTGGGTCGGCGACGAGGAATTCTTCTGCCCGACACTCACGCTGGGGCACGACGATTCGGGCCTGACCGCAGAGTTCGACACCCATGGGCTCGGCCAATTCATGCAGCGCGTTCGGGCGGCGTCACGGAACTGACCGCTTCTGCTCGTCCAGCGCCGGAATCGTCAATGCTCAG
>JBDNHG010000673.1:0-4631 GCA_041688925.1 Acidimicrobiales bacterium
CGCAGCGGTGCGGCGTTCCTGTTCGGGACACCAGCCGACCGGTTCTGGTGGTTGCATCGAAATAATACACATGTTAAACATTTGCAGCAAGCGACAGCATCGACCGTCATGGGATCGACCCCGCTTCCGCAACTATCGAAACCCCGTACGCAATCGCATCGACGAACGTGCGCCACCAGAGGAGACGTTGCCACATGGCTGAAGCACGAACCTATGAAGAGAACCTGTCCGCAGCCGACGGTTATATGGCCCGATTCGCCGAGGCTGCGCTGCCGCATCTGATCGGGGGCGTCGCCACGCCATCGGCGTCTGGCCTGACCTACGCCAACTCGTCGCCCATCGACGGCCGTCACCTCGGCGACGTCGCCTCTGGTGACGCAGCCGACATCGACGCGGCTGCCAAGGCAGCCACCCAGGCATTCGGTGTCTGGAGCGCTACGTCAGGGGTAGAACGCAAACAGATCTTGCACCGGGTCGCCGACCTGATCGAAGAGAATGCGCACCAGATCGCAGTCACCGAGTGCCTCGATACCGGCCAGACCATGCGGTTTATGGGTCATGCCGCATTGCGCGGTGCCGCCAACTTCCGCTACTTCGCCGACCAGGCGCCAGGTGCAAACGACGGTCAATCGCTGCCAACTGCTGACCACGTGAACTACACGACACGTTCTCCGATCGGGCCGGTCGGCGTGATCACGCCGTGGAACACGCCCTTCATGCTCAGCACATGGAAGATCGCGCCAGCGCTCGCCGCCGGATGCACCGTGGTTCACAAACCCGCCGAGTGGAGCCCGTTCACCGCGCATCTGCTCGCCGAGATCGCTCTAGAAGCCGGGCTGCCGGCCGGCGTACTCAACGTGGTGCACGGCATGGGTGAGACGGCGGGCAAGAGCCTGACCAAACACCCCGATATCAAGGCCATCGCCTTTGTTGGCGAATCGTCGACCGGGTCGATGATTCAGGCTCAAGGCGCCCCGACACTCAAACGACTGCACTTCGAACTGGGTGGCAAGAACCCGGTGATCGTGTTCGACGACGCCGATATCGAGCGTGCGCTCGACGCAGTCATCTTCCTGATCTACAGCCTCAACGGCGAACGCTGCACCAGCTCGAGCCGGGTGCTGATCCAATCCTCGATCTACGACGAGTTCACCGAACGACTCGCCGACAAGATGAAGGGCGTGCCGGTTGGACATCCCCTCGACCCCGCGTCGGTGATCGGGCCGCTCATCCATCCTCGCCACCAGGAGAAGGTGTGCAGCTATCGCCAGATCGCGGTCGATGACGGAGCGACCGTGATCGAGGGTGGGTCCTGGGCCGACGCCCCCGCTGGAGGCAACTGGGTCAGCCCGATGCTGTTCACCGGGGCAACGAACGACATGCGCATCGCCCAAGAAGAAATCTTTGGACCAGCGCTGACCGCCATTCCGTTCAGCGACGAAGCCGACGCGATCGAGATCGCCAACGACATCGAGTATGGGCTGGCGGGCTACCTGTGGACCTGCGATGTTGGACGGGCACATCGTGTCGCCCAGGCGCTTCAAGCCGGAATGATCTGGGTCAATTCGCAGAACGTACGTCATCTGCCGACACCGTTCGGAGGAACGAAGGCGAGCGGAATCGGACGTGATGGTGGAGACTGGAGCTTCGATTTCTACATGGAAACGAAGAACATCGCGATTGCGTTCGACACCCATGCGGTGCCGAAGCTGGGCGGCTGAGGTCCAAATGCACCAAAAGCTTGTCAGGACCGTCGAGGCTTTAGCTCGCGCAGCGTTTCGGCGAGGGACGAGACGAAAGGCGGACTACTCGTGAGTCTTTATTATGTGCAGAAGTTTCTCTATGAACTGAACCGCAGCGACACGCTGCAGCAGGACTATCACGCTGATCGTCACGCAGTGCTCAAAGGCTTCGAGCTGACCGACGAAGAAATCGGAGCCCTGACCGAACCCGATATTGGCTTGTTGTTCCACTTGGGGGTCAACGGGCAGATACTGATGCACTTCGCGGCGCTCCATCAGGTCGAGTGGGCCGACTATCTGCAACGGATGCGCGATGGCATCGACAAACATGGACCGGTCCGCGAAGGCGTCTACGCCATGACGGGTTACGAAGGCACCGAGGCGCACGCCAAGAGCCTCGGCCAAACAACAGCGACTACCGATGAAGGAACACCCTGATGCCACTTGTCTACGCCGGGGTCTGCAGCCATGCACCGGGCATCACTGGTCGGGCTGATCAAGCCGATCCGGTGGTGCGCGACGCGTTCTATGCCGCGTTCGATCAGATGCGGGCCGATATCGAGGCCACCGAGGCTGATGCGATCATCGTCATTGCGGCCGAGCATTTCGCCAACTTCTTCATGAACAACATGCCCACGTTTGCGTTGGGCATGGCTGACTTCTATGACGGCCCAATTGAGGATGCCTCATGGCTCGGAATCGGCAAGTTCCGAGCTCCCGGTGATCGAGACCTGTCCGAGCGGCTGATCAAAGAGGTTATGCAGACCGTCGATGTCAGCTATGCCGAGGAGTGGAAGTTCGATCACGGCATCGCGGTGCCATTGCATTTTCTGACACCACGGTTCGACCTGCCAGTGATACCCGCCAACATCAACTGTCAGGGGCCACCACTGACTCCGTTGCCGCGAGCCTGGGCGTTCGGCGAGGCATTACGCCGCGCCGCAGATGCACTGCCCGAGCGCATCGCGCTGGTGGGCACAGGCGGCATTTCGCACTGGCCGGCAACACCTGACAGCGGCAAGATCAACGAACCATGGGACCGCGACTTCCTCGACCGCTGGACTCGCAACGACAAAGACGCACTGCTCGATTACGACGATGCCACGGTCTATACCGACGCCGGCCAGGGTGGTTTCGAGATCCGCACGTTCATCACCGTCAGTGGCGCTGCCGCTGGCGCAACCGGAACCGTGCACTTCTACGAACCGATCCCGATCTTCGCCGTCGGCTGCACCATCGCCAGTTACGCCCTGTGATGCACCCTTCCCGACGTCCGATAGCGCGCGTTATTGACGATCTTCTAGGATGGCGCGATGCAGCCTGATCTCTCCGTGACCTACGACGTCGACACCCTGAGCGATTTGGAAGGTTTCTGGTCTCGGCCACCCGAGGCGCACGAGGGTTTGTTCCATCAGCTGCGAGAGATGAATGGCATGTTCTTCTCGAGTGAACGGGGCATGATGGTCGATGGCGAAGTGCTGATTCCGCCGGGCCCTGGTTTCTACTCGGTTGTGCGTCATGCCGAGATCGTCGAGGCCAGCCGTAAACCCGACCTCTTCTGCTCGGGCCAAGGCAGCAACATCGCCGATCTGCCACCCGAATTCAATGACTTCTTCGGCAACATGATCAACATGGATGACCCCCGCCATGCTCGCATGCGGGGAATCGTTGGGCGGGCATTCACGCCGCGGGTGATGGCCCAGATTCAAGACTCGATTGCGGCAAAGGCAACGCAGATCGTCGACAACATTGCCGCCAAAGGATCGTGCGACTTCGTGACCGAAGTCGCGGCGCGGCTGCCCTTGGCCATGATTTGCGATCTCATGGGCATCCCCGAAGACCAGCACGACACCGTCTTCGACCAGTCCAACGTCGTGTTGTCGGCTGGCGATCCCGAGTACATCCCCGAAGGTGCCAACCCTGTCGAGGCGCTTCTGGGTGCCGGGGCCGCTCTCGCCGAGATCATGAATGAGCTCGTGGCCGACCGCGAGATCCATCCGACCAACGATCTGACCACGGCACTGCTGACCGCAGAACTCGACGGCGAAAAGCTCACCCGAGACGAAATGGCATCGTTTTTCGTCTTGTTGTGTGTGGCCGGAAACGAAACCACCCGTAACAGCATCAGCCATGGCATGAAGCTGCTCACCGAAAATGCCGAGCAACGGGCCTTGTTGATGTCAGATCTCGACACGCACATGAGCGGAGCGGTCGAAGAGATCGTGCGTGTCGCCTCGCCGGTCATGCACTTCCGGCGCACGGTCACGACCGACGGCACCATGCTTGGTGGCCAAGAGCTGAACGCAGGCGACAAGGTCGTGCTCTGGTACGGATCGGGAAATCGCGATGCGGCCGTTTTTGCCAATCCGTATGAGTTCGACATCACCCGCGACAACTCGGCCCAGATCGGCTTCGGCGGCCCCGGACCACACTTCTGTTTGGGCGCACACCTGGCCCGCCGCCAGATCAATGTGATGTTTCGTGAACTGCTCACTCGACTTCCCGACATCGCAATGGTTGGCGAGCCCGACTATCTGCGTTCGAACTTCATCAATGGCATCAAACACCTGAACGTCGAGTTCACCCCCAGTGTCTGACTCAGGATCACGCTGGGACAGCTCCCGCGCCGGCAGTTACGACAGCGCATGGAAGCAGATGGCCGATGCGGGGCAGAACCCGCACGGTGAGGTCGACTTCGTGCAGCGTTTCGCTCCTGGGTCTGTGCTCGATGCCGGATGCGGAACCGGACGCGTCGGCATCGAATTGGCGGCGCGAGGCGTCGAAGTCGTCGGAACCGATATCGACAGCGAGATGCTGGCGCAAGCTCGAACAAAAGCACCCGAGATCGAGTGGGTGCAGTCTGACCTGGCCGGCTTGGACTTGGAGCGC
>JBDNHG010000674.1:0-4551 GCA_041688925.1 Acidimicrobiales bacterium
GATCCGCCTCCGTAGAGCGCTACAGCGATCGTGCTGTACGGCTCGATGTTGGTGGTGAGCAGTAGCGAGGCCGTCACGCAGATCGCTGCAGCGATGGCGATCGTGCGATCACGTCCGATGCGGTCGGAAAGCCGCCCGAGTAGAAGCGGACCACCGATACCGGATACGGCGAAGACCGAGAAGAGGTTGTTGATGTGGGTTGCGCTGAAGCCGGCGTCCTCCTTCAGTACCAAGCCCAGGAACTGCATCCATGCGCCGGCGAGCGTTGAGAATGCCGTGTAACAGATCAGTAACAGCTTCCAGCTCGGGATCGATCGCAGCGCGGTGGCCGAGAACACCGCGCCCCGAACGATCAGGCGTTCGGTCGGGTGCGGCCGAACCAGCACGAATGCGGCGGTCAGGATCGCCACCGTGATACCGGCTTCGATGGCGAAGATCGGCCGCCATGCGTTCTCGTCGTCGACGATCTTGCGCAACAGCGTGGTGCCCTGGCTGATCACGAGGAGGCCGATGCCCATCGTCGCCGTGAGTGCGCCCAACACGGCGCCACGGCGAGAGGCCGGCACGTTGACGGTGGCGAGCGCAGGTGCGGTGATCCAGATTCCGGCGCCGCCGAACCCGGTCAGGAACACGCCAACGGCGAGTGCGAAGAACGATGGCGCGGCGGCGAGCAGAACCAATGCACCGGCGCACAGGCCGAGCCCGGTGCGCATCAGTTGGATGGGCTCGAGGCGACCGGCGAGCAAGGTCACCAGCACGACACCGACGATGTAACCGGCGAAGTTCGAACCGCCCAATACTCCGGCGCCGGTGCTCGAGTCGACGAGATCCTCGCGAATCGCCGGGAGCAGCAGTGAATACGTCGACCTCCCGAACATGTGCGACACGACGACGCATGTACAGATCACCCCGGCCACTATCAGCGCAGCACGAGTCAGGTGGTCGCTCGAAGCCTGGCTGCCTGGCGGGTACTCATCGCCGTCCATCGGTGACAGATTCGCACAAGTCGCGTGTCACGCTGCATTTTGGGCATCGTGCAGGCGGGAGCGCCGGTCCGCCAACCTGGCCCTCGCAAAGGTCTGACGCCGCCGGACTCGGCCGTGGAAGCACCATCAGCTTCGCCGACGAGACCGAGCGCAGGACCGAAGGCCGTCGCGCTTCAGTAGCGGGGGTGGGTTTTGTTGTGGTGGTTGCCGCGCAGGAAACTCTGGGACCGCTCGATCGGCACGAGCGCCTGGCTGACCTTGGGGATGACGTAACGGGCCATCATGTCGTAGCTGCGCAGCGTTGCTTCGTGGCTGCCCAGTCGTGCATGAACCCGACGAGGGTGCCAAACCCGCCAGTTGTCACAAAGCGTCTGCTCGATCTTGTGGGGCACGCACTCAGGCAGTAATGAATTCGACGATCTGCTCGCCGGCGTGTTGCGCGAGCTCGCGATGCCGCCGGCTCCCGAAACACAGAAGTCCGTGGGTTGATCCTTCAATTACAGACGTTGTTCGTGGAGTCGCGAAGGACATGAGATGTCAGCCCCGGCCGTGACGAAGCAGGCGGCCGGGCGTGGCGCCGGTGCATTCGCCGTCCTCGAAGGTGACCTGGCCATTCACAATGATCGCGTCGTAGCCCTTTGCCCGCTGCACGCGGCGCCACTCGCCGCCGGGCAGGTCGTATTCGATGTCGCCAATCCATGGCGGGTCGATCGACAGCTCTTCGATGTCGTAGACGAGCACATCGGCTGCCTTGCCCTCTTCGAGCGTCCCGCGATCACGAAACCCGGCCGCATGGGCAGGCAGGTTTGACAGCCGGTAGTGCGCCTCTTCAACCGTTACGACTCCTTCATCGCGGACCAACCAGGCCAAGAAGTCGGTCGTGTAGGAACCACCGGTGAAGAACTTCGTGTGCGCCCCACCGTCGGAAACGCCAGGGATTGCATAGGGCGTGTGCATCATCTCGGCCATGAATTCAGCGTTCGATCCTTTGTCGGGCCCGAGGAACTCAACGTTGAGATCACCTTCGAGGGACAGGTCGAGCATGACCTCGATGTGATGCTTGCCCTCGGCCTCGGCGATGTCGCCTACGGATTTGCCCACGTATTTCTGCAGGTTCTCCTGGCGATTGACCCCCTGCACAACCAGGCTCTTGGGATTGCCGCCTACGCCCGCCTGAATGATTCGAAGGCGCTTGTCGGCCTCTGCAGCCTCGTCGACCAACGCGGCGCGAAGCTCAGGATCGCGCATTTTCTCCATCTTCTCCTCTTTGGTGCCGGTCGTGACCTGACGCCAGGCGGGTGATGCGTCGTAGAGGTTCCAATGTTCGAGGGTGAAGGCGAATCCCGCCCGTCCGGTGCCGCATTGTGCGTAGATCGGCAAACCCTGCTCGCGGCACTTTTCGATCCAGCGCAGTGGTCGGCGGTGGACCTCGGCGTCTTCGCGAGCGGGAGCCACAACGTTGTGCAGAATCGGCCGTTGCGCCGTCGCCGCCAGTCGCTCGAGAAACGCGATGTCCTCACGGATGTCGCCTGCGGCCTGGGTGATCTGGATGAAACCTTCGTCGCGCTCGGCGAGTACCTCGGCCAGAGCAAGCATGTCCTCGTCGTGCATGATGTCGGTCACCATTGATGTGCCATCGAAGTCAGCCTGAACCGAATCAGGGCCGAGCCGCTGGATCGAGAACCCGCACAGCCCGGCATCCATTCCCTCGTGCAGCAATCGCTGCATCTCCTTGCGCTCCTGATCGGTGGCCTTGATTCCCGCCTTGGCCTTTTCGAGACCCATGACGGTTCCCGGCATGGCGGCCGTTCGTTTGTGACGAATGGCCCTACAGGCCAACCCTCCGGAGCGTCATGATGCGGTTCCCGCCCTCGGTCACGTCACGAAGGGATCGACCAGTGTCACCCCACGCTCCTGGCACCATGCAACCAGCCGAACCGCGCCCATCGAACCATGACTCGTCGCTCGTGCTTTGCTTTGACGGGCTGACCAAGGAGTATGGCAAACGGACCGTCGTCGATGACCTGTCGTTCACGGTCGAGCCGGGTCGGGTCACCGGGTTTCTCGGGCCGAACGGTTCCGGCTAGTCGACCACGATGAAGATCCTGCTCGGGCTCGCCAGCGCCGAGAGCGGCCAAGCCACGATTGGTGGACGCAGACACCAAGACCTCGACGAGCCATCCCAGACCGCCGGGGGCTGCACTCGAGAGCAACTCGTTTCAACCCGGTCGCAGCGGGCGCAACCACTTACGAATCGTGGCACAAGCAACAGCGGTGCCCTTCCATCGAGTGGACGAGACGCTCGATATCGTCGGTCTCGCCGATGCTGCGGACCGCCGTGCCGGTGGCTACTCACTCGGCATGCGCCAACGGCTCGGGTTGGCGGCTGCGCTGCTTGGTGATCCTCCGATTTTGATCCTTGATGAACCGGGCAAAAGCCGCCGGCGGCTCCATCGAATCGAGCGAGGATGACGCCCTCGTTGTACGCGGCCTGACCATGGCCGAGATCGGCGATCAAGCCTTCGACGCCGGCGTCGTCGTCCGCGAACTCGCTCAGCACGAGGGATCGCTCGAAGAGATGTTCCTCGCCTGGACACAGCACACACCCGCCACCGAGCAGGCAGCAATACGGTCATGACCTATCCCAAGCTGATCCGAGCTGAACTGCGCAAGTTGACCACCACCAAGATGCCGTGGGCATTCTTGGGAGTGTTGGCCGCCATAGCGGCCATCAACGCGGCCTTGGTTATCTGGGGCACCGACTTCGACGGGTCAAAAGCATTCATCGCGACCGATGCCGACCAGCGGTCACTCATCTCGTTCGCCTCCAACGCCACGACGATCGCCGGGTTCTTCGGCGCCATCGCCGCAGCACGCGAGTATGACCACCGCACCGTTATCCCAACGTTCCTGGCCGAACCCCGTCGACACCGAGCAGTTCTGGCTCAGCTGACCGCGGTGTCGGCTGGGGGAGCGGCAGTGGGCCTGGTCGGTGCTGGCCTCACCGCCGCCGCTGTCGCTCTGTCTCTGCCAACTGCCGGCTATGGGTTTCTCGTGTCCGCTGGTGGCCTGGCACGGATCCTCGCCGCAGCGGCATTCTCCGGCGCCGTACTCGGTTCAATCGTGCGCAACACCGGGGGGGGGGGGGCCGTCACCGCCACGGTGCTGGCTCTTCTAGTGGCCCCGCCGCTCATCGTGCAGCTGACGAGCAGCGCCAACTCGTGGATTCCGTCCACATTGGCGCTCGTCGTGTCCGGCGTTCCAAATTTGTGGAGCAAACCCTGAGGGTAGAACTCGACGGTTCCGGAAGCCTCTGGTTCGGGTGGTAGGTAGTCGTGACCTGTGGTGGGCACAACCAAGCGCAGGATGTGGACCTGTCCGCCATCATGGCCAGCGACGATCGTCCGGCGTAGGAGCGAACAATCGGGACGATTCTCCCAGGCTGAGATGTCTCACGAAGATCCGATCCAGCGTTTTGCGATACTCCTGACCGAGCACGACCCGATAGCGGTGTTGCACGAGACAGGCGAATCGATCGAGATGATGAGGTGATGGCAGAGCCGCC
>JBDNHG010000675.1:0-3963 GCA_041688925.1 Acidimicrobiales bacterium
GCATGAGCGAACACGAGGCACTCATGTGGAACGTCGAGAAGGACCCCTGGTTGAATGCCAGTGGCGCGTCATTGGCAGTGCTCGATCAGCCGGTCGATATCGATCATCTCCGACGCACGTTGCGTTCTGCCATTTTGCGTATGCCACGCCTTTGTGAGCGCGTCGTTCCCGGCTTCGCCCGATTGTCGACTCCGGCATGGGCGCCCGATGCCGAATTCGATCTCGACTATCACTTGCAGGAAATCGACCTTCCTGGCGACAGCAGCGAACGCGAGCTCTTCGACCTCGCTACCCGGTTGTACAACGAGCCACTCGATCGCACCCGGCCGCTCTGGCGATTCGTTTCGATCAGCGGACTTGCCAACGGCGGCGGCGCCCTCTACGTCATGATGCACCACGTCATCGCTGACGGCATCGGCCAAATGCGTATGGCCGAGATGTACCAACAGCTCGCACGCGACGAGGCGGCACCAGCCGAGGTCGACGTCGAAGGTTTCATCGCCAATGCCCTCACCACGCACCAAGCCAAAGAGTCGGGCGGCGACAGCGACGCATCCCTCGCAGGCACCGTGCGACACAGCGTCGGCCACCTCGCCCGCCGACAACTCGGCATCGCCCGACGCCTTGCCGGTGAGGTCGTGCTGTGGCCGGCCGACCCGTCCCGCATGGGCGACAAGCTCGGCAAGGTGGGCGAAACAGCAACGTCGGCGATCAACCAGCTGGCGCCATCACCTGACGACGAAAGCCATGGTTCGCCGCTATGGAAAGGCCGGTCGCGTCATCGCCATCTCGAACACATCCGGCTGAGCGTCGCTGATCTGAAAGCCGCTGGTCACTCGGTCGGTGGCACGCTGAACGACGCCTTTTTGGCCGGGTTGGCCGAGGGTGCGCACCGCTATCACATAGAGCGGGAGGCGCCGGCACAGACCTTCAACTCCAGCTTTGTGCTCAGCACCCGCACCGACCACAAGGCCGGTGGCAACGCGTTCACGCCGGTACCCGTTCGACTACCAGGTGGGCCGCTTGCTATCGCCGAACGTTTGCGCCTGACACGAGATGCTGCCGAAGCCGCTCGCGAGAACGCACAACGAACCGGCGGAATCGGTGGCTTGTCGGGCATCGCCAACTTGTTGCCAACCTCGGTCGTTACCCGAGCAGCGCGATCCCAAGGCGCAAAGATCGACTTCGCGACCTCAAACCTACGCGGCGCCCCCGCCGAGCTGTACTGCGCTGGGGCGAAGGTCCTGCGTCTGGTCGTCATGGGCCCCGTCGCCGGCACCGGAGCAAACATCACGGCGATGTCCTACGCCGGACATTTCGATCTCGGCATCTTCATCGATCCCGAGGCAATCGCCGAACCAGCCGCGTTCCGTGATCACATAGAAGCCGCCTTCGCCGACATGTTCGCTGAGACCGGCCCGACTGCACCGGTCGCCGACAACGCCGCCGACGAAGCCGCCGCCACCAAGGCGCCAGCAAAGAAAGCCGCTGCCAAAAAGCCAGCCGCAAAGAAAGCGGCAGCCAAGAAGGCCGTAGCCAAAAAGTCAGCTGCAAAGAAAGCGGCCGCCAAAAAGCCGGCAGCAAAGAAGGCGCCAGCCAAGAAGTAGCACGACGGCCCGCAACGCTCCAGTAGTTGCGCGTCCTCGTGCCCCGCCTCAGCGGGCTAAAGTGGTCGTTACTGTGACCGCAAGCCAAGTGATTCCTGCACCGGGCGAGAGCGCTCCTCCCATCTGGATGACGATGCTCGAATCTCGGGCCGCGCTCGAATACGCCAACTGGCGCACGTTGCATCCCCTGCTGCGTCGGCTGCCGAAAGGCGATGGGCACCCTGTGCTCGTGCTCCCCGGCTTCACCGCCGCCGACCGATCGACCGCACAATTGCGATGGCTGCTGCGCGAGCTCGGGTATCGCACCTATGGGTGGCGACTGGGCGCAAATCTGGGCCCGACGCCAAACATCGGCGAGGGTCTCGATAAACGAATCGAACGCATTCGCAAGAGCAACGACCACAAACCAATCAGCGTGATCGGCTGGAGTCTCGGCGGAATCTTTGCCCGAGTGCTCGCCCGCAAACATCCCGAGGCGTTCCGTCAGGTCATCACACTGGGCAGTCCGTTCCGCACCCGCCTCGGTGACCGCAGCGCAGTCTCCGCGCTGTTCGACTCGTTGTCACCGCTGCATGACAAAGCGTTCCTCGAGTCGTTCGCGACCAATGAACGACCGCCGCTGCACATCCCTGCAACATCGATCTACAGCCGAACCGACGGCGTGGTCAGCTGGCGCCTCTGCCTCGAGACCAAATCGCCGCTCGCAGAAAATGTCGAGGTATTCGGCAGCCATTCGGGCATGGGTTTCAACACCGCTGTTGCCTTCGTGATCGCTGACCGGCTGACCCAGCCAATCGGCGGTTGGCAGCGTTTCCGAGCGCCGCTCATGTTGCGAGCGTTGTACCCGCCCGCCAGGAACTACCACGGCTGACCCCTCGCTCTACCCCTCGATCAGCGGTGTCCAGAACGGAAATCGTCGTTCTTCGCTCGGCCACATCGGCAATGGCACACCGAACTCTTGGTGCATCCACGCGGCTAGGTCCTCGCCATAGATGGTGACATCGGTCTGGTGTATCGAGAGCACGGGATTGCCGTCTGAGTTCGGCTGACCGTCGGCTGGGGTCAGTGGAACCGCCCGGTGCCCATAGAGGGGAAACAGCGGTGGAATCTCGTCGGTGAACGCGGCGTGCGCCCGGTCGATTTGTTTGCTGAGTCCCTCGGGTTTTTTGCCCCAACCGTCGAACCAGAAGTCGGCGTGCTCGATGTCAAAGCAGATGCCGGTGAGCACATAGTCGTTCCATTCGGCGAGCTCGGCTTCGGGGTCTTCCCACTGGCGCCACTGGTCGCCACGGGGCACGCCCATCACCAACAACATGCCGACTTCGAAGGGCAGCTGGCAGCCCAGCACCGACTCGAGTTCGCCGAGTGCACGGTTCGAGAGCCCCGGCGATTTCTCGCCCTCGATGCGATCGAGGGCGAAGTCGAGGAAGGCTTCCCATGCGTCCTCGTCAGGCCGGGGTTCGATAAACAGATCGTTGGGATCGAAGTCACTCACCTGACAGACGGTAACTCGACGCCGTGCCCTCGGTGACCGTGGCCACTTCGCAACTGTGTCGCAGCTGACAGACAAGGCGGCGCAAGCAGCCCATACTGAAGCCAAATGTCGACACCTTTATCTAGTGAGAACCTGGCTAGCGAGAACCAATGACAACGAACTGGCAAGATCCATCCACGCCCACACCACCGCCATCAGCACCAGGCGCTGCGGGCAACCCGGCCCGGTGAACGCTGCCAAGGTCTCCAACCCTGACCAAGGCTTCCTGTACGACAGCGACGGTGACGGCGTCCGTGACAGCTGTTTCCAACTCCGTTAGCGGGGTGCCGAACAGCGGTGGTCCGGCGAACGAGCCGCCGCCAACTACGCTGGTGTGCCGTGGCGCTGGCTCTTCACCATGACTGAAATCGAGGGATACACCGACCTCGAAGTGATCGGTCAAGGTGGGTTTGCCGTGGTGTACAAGGCCCGGCAAGAGTCGGTCGGGCGCGACGTTGCCATCAAGTTGCTGACCGACCCCTCTCCTGACGACGATCTCGTTCGGCGATTCCAACGCGAGTCTCAGGCCGTCGGGGCGCTCTCGTGGCACCCGAATATCGCTGCGGTTGTCGACGCAGGCTCGACGGCACATGGCCAGGCGTACATCGTGTTCGAGTTGCTGTCGGGTGGATCACTCGAAGAGCGGATCGAGCACGGGCCCATGGCCTGGAACGAGGCCGTTTCGTCAATGATTCAGGTTGCCGATGCTGTCGAGGCAGCACACCGCGCCGACGTGCTGCATCGCGACATCAAGCCGGCGAACATCCTGCTCGATCGACTGGGCGTAGCCAAGCTCGGCGACTTCGGCATCGCGTCGATGCA
>JBDNHG010000676.1:0-6128 GCA_041688925.1 Acidimicrobiales bacterium
CGACTTCGAACAGGGATACCAGACTTTCTGCGGCACCTGACGTAACGGGATCGTCTCCGGTGAGCCATCGAACCCGTGATCGGGCGACAACTCGTTCCGGCGGTCGTTCAGCCCTGCCGCCCTGGCCCAAAGATAGTGGCGACGCTGATTGATATGGGCCGTCGATAGGAGTAGCGTTTTTTCGTTGATGACCACATCAACTACGCAGAGCACTCCGTCCGCCAAGTTCAGGCGGCTCCGTGATGCGTTCCACAAGGCTTGCGAGTACTTCGGAGTCCGACGAAAGGTTTTGCCCGACGGTTCCCTTGCGCCTCGCCAGACTCGCCGGCTCTTCGGGCTGATTGGAGCGGCCGTCGGTCTCTGGCTTCTGTCGTCGATTATTGCGATTGTGCCTGCTGGTTCGGTCAGCGTGCCGGTCACCCTCGGCCATGCCGGTGGCGGGCTCGACCAGGGCATCCATCTCACCTGGCCGTTCACCACAGTCAAGCCCATCTCGATCCGTACGACCGCTTACACAATGGCGGCCACGTCGGGTGTCGGCGACGGCGGGACGTTGGATGACTCGGTCCAGGTCCTCGGCGCCGGCGGCGCATCGGGCTCGGTCGACTCCACGGTGCTGTTCCGGGTGGAAGACAGCCAGGCATCGCGCGTCTACGTCACGCTGGGCGTTGACTACATAAAGACCCTCATCCGGCCGTCGGCCCGCTCGTGCCTTCGCTCGGTATTCACCCAAGTCTCGATGGTCGACGCCGCCACCACGGGATGGCAGGGCATCGAGGTCAACGTCACCTCCTGCATGCAGACCAAGCTCGATGGCCGAGGCATTCTTCTCGAAGACTTCCAACTCCGCGAGGTCCGCCTCGAACAGACGCTGCAGAACGCGGTCACCGCCAAGACGGCGGCCCAGCAGGATGCCGAACGTCAGCGTTTCGAGCTCGCAATCTCCGAAGTAAAGGCAGAGATCACCCGGGTTGATGCGAAGGCCACGGCCGACGCTCAGCAGATCCTCGCCTGTGGTGGGGTCGAGACCGAGGGCACCAGCGCCCTGGGCTACACGTTCGTCGAGGTCATCCCGAATTCGGTCGACGAGTGCTCGCAGGCCCAGCTGACACCGGCCTACCTCCAGTGGACATACATCCAGGCACTGTCGTCTCTGGTCGACTCGCCGAACAACAGCACCATCATCTTGCCGTTCGACCAGAACCTGACCCCGCTGCTCAACGTGGGGCCCAACAACTCGGCCGTCACCCCGAACGCGCCTGCGTCGGCCCCCGACCCGGCGCCGACCCCGGCCACCGAGCCCGACGTCGTCACCCCCGGCGACACTAGAGCATCGCTGCGACAACCACCGCAGCCAGTGCCGGGATGATCAACCAGATCGCCCGGCGGTGGAAGCCCTAGCTAGCTGTTGCGCTGAGGGCCACCGCGTGGGCGAGCGACGTCAGGCGTCGTCGCAGGTTCGACATTGAGGGCTCGTCGTATTTGAGACCGACCGACGACAAGATCAGCAGCTCGGCGAGCTCACCGCCTCGCCCGTTGGCTACGGCGTCGAGATGGGTGCTCAAGCCGTCGTGCAGCCGCTTGTTCGCTGCGTCGACGACAGGCTTCGCATGCCCGGCCTTTGCCTCGACCAGATCTGCCCCATGTTCGGTTGCGCTGAAGCTCTCGGTCATGTCGCCTGCCCACCGCTGCGCGAAGCCGTCGAGCTGATCTGCAAGCGGGGTGTTGGTCGCAAGAGCCGTCAGAGCATCGGTGACGGCGCGCTCGAGGATCGACTGGAGCATCGCTCGGAAGATTTCTTCCTTGTTGGCGTAGTGCTGGTAGAGCGCCGGTCGAGACATGCCAGCAGCAGATGCGATGTCGGCCATCGACGTGCGGGCGAACCCGTACGCCGAAAACTTGCTGAGCGCGGCATCGATGATGCGCTGCTGTTTCTCGCTGAGATCATCGATGGACACGACCATATCTTGCCCGGTTCAACCATGGTAGACAAACTGACAATATATGCATAGAGTGTCAGATCGTCACAAAAGATCTACTCAAACAGGAGCCACGCATGACGCGTCTCGGCTATCAGATTCCGAACTTCACCTATCCCGAAGGCGGTCAAGCGGGCATCTTTTCGAAAGTCGTCGACCAGGCCAAGACGGCTGAGGCTGCCGGGTTCGACCGCATCTTCCTGATGGACCACTTCTATCAGCTGCCGGGTATCGGCGACCTGCACGACCCGATGCTCGAGTGTTACACGACGCTTGCGGCCCTGGCACAGCACACCGAAAAGGTGCGGCTCTCGGCCCTGGTCACCGGCAACACCTACCGCAATCCTGCGGTGCTGGCGAAGATCGTGACCACCCTCGATCATGTCTCGAACGGTCGGGCCAGCCTGGGTATTGGTTCGGGGTGGTTCGAACTCGAGCACGATGCGTTTGGTATTCCGTTCAACAGCTTCACCGAACGATTCGAGAAGCTCGAAGAATCACTGAATATCATCGTGCCGATGTTACGCGGCGAGCGGCCGACGGCACCTACTACCAGGTGACCGAAGCCATCAATCAGCCCGCGCCGCTGTCGAAGATTCCGCTCATGATCGGCGGGGCGGGCGAGAAGAAGACGTTGCGCATGGTTGCGCAATACGCAGACGAATCGAATCTCACATGTACGACCGAGGAGATCCCCCGCAAACTCGAGGTGCTCGCAGCGCACTGTGAGCGGCTGGGCCGCGATCGGTCAGAGATCAAGGTGACCAAGCTGGTGAACATGGCGATTGCGCCCACCTACGAGATGGCTGTCGAATCAATGGCGGCGTACGCGGCGCTGCATGGCTGGCCAGAAGAAGTCGTCGAGCTGTTCAAACCCCAGATCGTGCATGGCGATCCCTCCAGTGTGGGCGAACAGGTGCAAGCAATGATCGACGCAGGCCTCGATGGCATCACGCTCAATCTGGTCACGCTCGGTCACGACACCGACGCGATCGCCCTCGCAGCAGAAACCCTCAGCCCCCTCATCCCATAGCAAGAGACGAATGTGGGCGGCGAGCTGCACCGGGCGGTAGCGCCCGCCACCGTGCGGGGGCTCCTTCGCGCAGGAGCGCATGGGCGCGCACGTAGAGCGAGGCAACACGACGATTGGTGGATGACCTGGCAACAGTTCGCGCGAGTCCTTACCGCTGGCTGAGGAAAGTGCGAAGCATCGCTTCCAACTGGCCCGGCACCTCGACTTGAATGAAGTGACCCGATCCAACGGGGTGACCGATCATCACGTCGCCGAAGAGCCCTTGCGCCATCGAGGTGTCCTCGGGGTTGACGCTGACCCACAAGACGGGACACGTTACGGAGCGGGCGAGGCCCTTTGTGTCGGCGAGCACATGATGAAGCTCTTCAATGGCAACGGCGCGGTTGGAGGCTACGGCCTCGAGACAGGCCGTTTGGACGACGTCCGAAGGCGTTGCCGCCCCGAAAAAGGAAGCGTAGGTCGTTCCAAGAAACTCATCGGACTTCGGGGCGGATAGCTGGGTAATCCAGCCGGCGACGGCCTCTGCGAACGCGTCGTCGGCCGCTCCGCCATGTGGGTCGTAGAGGCCGGTGTCGACCATGACGAGTGCTTCAATACGGTCGGTGTGTCGAGTGGCGAAACTCAGCGCTGCTGGCCCGGCGCCGGCATGAGCGATGAGCACAACCTGTTCTAACCGTTCGGCATCGAGCAGGGCAGCGAGATCATCTGCGTGGCGGTCTGCCGTGGCAGCCGGCTCTACCGCTGTCGAACGACCCATGCCTCGCCGGTCCCAGAGCAAGACTCTATGGTCAACCGACAGTCGCTCGGCAAACTCGGTCCAGCTCCCCGAGTCTGTGCACCAGCCATGGGCGAAGGCCAAGGTCCGCGGACCGACGCCCTCCAAACGGTAGAAGAGTTCCGTGCCGTCAAGCTGCAGTGTCGTCATCGGCCTATGGTAAGCGGGCGCCTCGACCGATGCCAGCGTCGCCGACCAGGCAACTGGCTCCGCTCAAATGTTTTGCATCGGTTCGCATGCAAAAAGCACGAGTCCCCAGCCTGTGGGGCTGGGGATTCGTGTGTTGGTGTCTTCTGCGTCGCCGACTGGAGAAGATGGTTGGTTTAAGCGAGGACGAACCCGGTGTATCCTTCGGCTGCGACCTGGTCGCAGGTGTCGCGGTAGGGTCCACAGCCGCCGATGTATGGCAAGAAGACTCTGGGCTTGCCCGGCACGTTGGCGCCCATGTACCACGAGTTGGCCATCGGGTAGAGCGTGGTATCGCCGACTTCGGCGACATGCTTCACCCACTCGGTCTGGGCATCTTCAGTTGGTTGAATCGTGCTTTTGTCGTTGTCTCGCATGTATTCCATGAGATCTGCGATCCATTCGATGTGTTGTTCGATGGAGACCATCATGTTCGACAGTACCGATGGGCTGCCCGGTCCGGTGACGATGTACAGGTTCGGGAAGCCGGCAACGCACAGGCCTAGATAGTTCTGTGGGCCGCCTTCCCACTCGTCGGCTAGCTTCTTGCCTTCGACGCCGCGGATGTCGACGCGGGTGACCGCGCCGGTCATGGCGTCGAATCCTGTTGCGTACACGACTGCGTCGAAGTCGAAGTGCTCGTCGCTGGTGCTGACGCCGGTCTCGTCCATCGATACCAACGGGGTCTTTCGGAGGTCGATTAGCCTCACGTTGTCGCGGTTGAAGGTTTCGTAGTAGCCGGTATCGAGGCAGGGACGCTTGGTGCCGAACGGATAGTCATCCGGGCACAGAAGTTCGGCGAGTTCTGGGTCGTTGACCCTGTCGCGGATCTTCTGTCGGACGAATTCGGCCGCGGTGTCGTTTGCTTCTTTGTCGACCAAAAGGTCGGCATATGCGCCGAGCACGCCGACCAGGCTGCCGGCGTCCCAGCCCTCTTGGTATTTGGTATCGCGCTCGGCCCGCTCGACGTCGAGCGCGCTTACTTCTGTTACCTCAATCGGTACGCCGAAGGTCGACTCCTTCGCCGCTTGACGGTAGCTCGGGTAGCGCTGCTTCAGATCGCTGATGAACGCTTCGTCGGTGGGTGTATTGCCGGCTGGGAGACTGAAATTCGGTGTCCGTTGGAACACCGTCAGGTGTGCTGCTTGTTCAGCAATGATCGGGATCGACTGGATCGCAGATGAGCCGGTGCCGATAATGCCGACCTTCTTGCCGGTGAAGTCGATGCCCTCGTGTGGCCAGCTGCTGGTCAAATAGGTCTCTCCGGCGAACTTCTCGTGGCCGGGCAGATCGGGCCGTTTGGCAGCCGACAATGTTCCCGTTGCCATGACCACGTGCTGGGCCGAGATCACGTCGCCTTGATCGGTCCGCACTGTCCAGCGCGTGGTGTCGTCGTCGAACACCGCGGATGCGATCCTGGTCTCGAACTGCATGTCGGGCCACAGTTCGTAGCGGTCCGCGACATGATTGGCATAGCGCAAGATTTCGGGTTGGGTCGCGTACTTCTCGGACCACTGCCACTCTTGCTGGAGTTCGTCGTCGAACGAGAATGAATAGTCGTGGCTCATCACGTCACATCGAGCGCCCGGATAACGGTTCCAGTACCAGGTGCCGCCCACACCGTTGGCCGCGTCATAGACCCGAGCCGTCATCCCGAGGCCCCGCATCTTGTGCAGCATGTACATGCCAGCAAACCCGGCACCCACGATCACTGCGTCATACGTTGCCGTCGTCTCGTTGCTGTCTACGGATTCTTCCTTGCTCATTTGATTTCCCCTTGCTCATGGTTTGAATTTTTGTTGTAAATATGTGAACACCATTGTCCGGCCCGATGCTTCGGGCCGTGCGCACGCTTGATCACGCAGTCGCGAAGGCCTTCTTCAGGTCGGCCGCAGCGAGATCGATCGCCTTGCCGGCGGCCTCGAACACGAGAAGCATCGAGAAGAAGCCGTGAATCTGGCCGTCGAGGCGGGTGTGTTTGACTTGTACTCCGGCGTCGGTCAGCTTCGCTGCGTACGCCTCGCCTTCGTCGCAGAGCGGATCGAATTCGGCGGTGAAGACCGTGGCTGGAGGAAGGTTCGAAAGATCGTCGGCCCGCAGGGGGCTCACATACGCATTGTCGCCTTCGGCTTCGGAGTTCAGGTAGTGGTCCCAG
>JBDNHG010000677.1:0-2813 GCA_041688925.1 Acidimicrobiales bacterium
CGACGGCGCGGCACGGGCAAAGAATCTGGGTCACGGGTCCCGCACGGTCTGGTTCACCGGGCTGTCGGGCTCGGGGAAATCGACGTTGGCGTTCGCCGTTGAGCGGGCGTTGGTCGATCGTGGCGCCGCCGCATACGTGCTCGATGGCGACAATGTTCGTTTCGGCCTGAACCGCGATCTGGGGTTTGCTCCCGAAGACCGCACCGAGAACATTCGCCGCATTGGCGAAGTCTGTCGGCTGTTTCAAGACGCGGGCATGGTCGTGCTGACCGCGTTTGTTTCGCCCTATACCGCTGACCGCGACGCGGTTCGGTCACTGCACCCCGACGGCGCGTTCGTCGAGGTGTTCGTCGACACGCCGATCGAAGTGTGCGAAGCGCGAGACGTCAAGGGGCTGTACGCCAAGGCGCGGGCGGGCGAGATCCCTGAGTTCACGGGCATCTCCGCGCCTTACGAACCGCCGCCACGACCTGATATTCGCGTTGACACGTCGCAACCAATCGATGTCTGCGTCGCTGCGATCATTGAACGGCTGGCGTTGTAACGCCCAACAAGGTTCCGAGCGGCGCTCAACCCTGTAGGTCACCTCAGGGAAATCCCCGATGGCGGCAGCGCCGGCAATCAGGCACGCTGTCCTGGTGCAGCAGCTGACCGAGGTCTCGGATCGAGTCGCCAACCTGGCGAGTAGTCTCGATGCCGTGACACCAGTGAATACAGCGGTGATTTCTGCGAGCCGGGTGGCGAAGAGTTTTGGCACGACGCGAGTGCTGACCGATATCACCGTCGACTTCCCCCACGGCATTACGGGGCTGCTTGGTTCCAACGGCGCTGGTAAGACGACCTTGTTGTCGCTGGTGCTCGGTTTCGAACCGCGAGACGGCGGCGCGTTGTCAGTGCTCGGCCACGACCCGCAGAGCGCCGGCCCCGAGATCCGAGCACAGATCGGCTATTCGCCCGAGCATCACCACCTGCCGCCCGATGTGCAAGCCGCCGACCTCGTTCGTCACCTGGCACAGCTGCATGGGTTGCCACAACAAGCCAGCACCGAACGCGCCAGCGACGCGCTGTGGCTGGTCGGGCTCGGCGAAGAACGTTTCCGTCCAATCGGCACCATGTCGACCGGTCAACGCCAACGCGTGAAGTTGGCAGCGGCGATTGCACACGACCCTGCGCTGGTGCTGCTCGACGAACCCACCGATGGCCTCGACCCGGTGCAGCGAGATGACATGCTCGAGCTCATCCACCGCATCGGCAATGAATACGGCATCAGCATTGTCTTGTCGTCGCATCTGCTCGAAGAGGTCGAACGTATCTGTGACCATGTGGTCATCATCTCGAACGGTGTCGTCATCCGCAGCGGCAACATCGGCGAGATGCGCGGCGGACGCACCGGGATAATGGTCGAACTCGATGGCGGCCAAGAACTGGTCGCCGAGACGCTGCGCAAAGCGGGTCTCAAGGTCGATGTGACCGGAAGCCGGCTGCTCGTCGACGCTCCGCCACAGCCCGACGCCGATCCGTATTGGATCCACGACTATGTGCGCGATGTGGTGGCCTGGGCCGATGTGGGTTTACGTCGACTAGGCGATCAGACCATTTCACTCGAAGATGTCTTCCTCGAGTCGAACGACGCAGCAGCGCTCAGTGCAAGCCACGAGGCAACGACATGAGCACGCAGATTCATGATCTCGGCTACCGGGCCTACCAAGGCGAACGCGCTGGCGTTCCTTGGGCGGTGCGCAGCCTGGCAGTGCACAGCATGCGCCGAGCGCTCGGCCTCAAACGAGCGGGCAAACACAAGATCGTTCCGATCATCACGATCGTTCTCGCGTTCCTGCCGGCGATTGTGATGGTCGGATTGTCGGCCTTCCTGCCCGACTTCGGACAGAGTGACCTGGTCAGCTATGGCGACTATTACGGGTTCACCAGCTTTGCGCTGTTCCTGTTCGTCGCAGCGGCGGCCCCAGGCGTGCTCACCACCGATCGCACCTCGGGGATGTTGGCCATGTACCTGGCGTCGCCGCTCAACCGAACCACCTATGTACTTGCCAAGGCGCTGGGCCTGTTCACGGTCATGTTGCTCGTGACCGTTGCTCCCATCGTGTTCTTGATTGTCGCCTACACACTTGTTGGCGCCGGGCCAGGCGGTGTCGTCGACTTCGCCGAAACGTTCGCACGGGCCATCGCTGCGGGCATTATCTCGGCCGCCTTCTACACCGGGCTCGGCATGTTCGTCTCGTCGATACCGAAACGGTGGGGCATCGCCAGCGTGTCGATCATCGGCGCGCTCATCGTCCCGCAGATTGTGGCCAGCATCCTCACCGAAGAAGCCGACGCCCCTGATTGGGTGGCGTTCACGTCGCCAGCCGACATTTTGGGCAAGGCCTGGCAGCACATTCTTGGCGACCTCACGAACAATGGCTTGGCCATGGATCGCCTACCCGGCTGGCAGGTCGTGACCGTTTCGATTATCTACGCCGTCGCCTTCCTTGCTGCCACCTGGTGGCGTTATCAAAAGATCGAGGTCGACCGATGAGTGACCTGACCCCGCCTCCCGGACCGCCGATCGCCAGCGCTGTCTCACCGCTGCCGCCGCCCCCTAGCGCGGCGCCCATGCCGCCTCCACCGGCGCCCGACGCCCAGCCCGTCATTCCAGCGCCGATGGCTGTCCCCGACGACGCGCTCGTGGTCGTTGATCGAGTATCCAAATGGTTCGGCGACCTCGTCGCCGTCAGCGACGTCAGCTTCGCCGTATCACCTGGTGTCACCGCCTTGCTAGGCCCAAACGGCGCCGGTAAATCCACCATGCTGCG
>JBDNHG010000678.1:0-3276 GCA_041688925.1 Acidimicrobiales bacterium
AGATCGACTACCGGTTCCGAACGCTGAGCGATCGCTCGTTTCGTCATCGGGCGCGCGCTGCGTAGTGTGAGGACATGCAAAACGATGTTGCGCTGCTACCCGACGGGCCCTTGGTCTCCTCCAATGACCTGCAACGGCTCCTTGGCTGGGAACTGAAACCCGAGGGTCTTTGCCGCGACGACGTCTGTGTCCTTGTGCCCGATCGCAGCGCGCTCGAAGCAGACGGAAAGATCGATGTGCTTGCGGTGGCAGCGCTGCTCGATCGGCCGGCACTTGTCGATGAGGTTTCTGGTGTGGCCGCAGTCGGCGCGCAGCGGGCCGTGCGTCGTCGAGCGATCGATGATCTCCAGGCTCCTGACTTCGTGTTGCCAGATCTCGATGGCACACCGCACGCTCTGTCTGACCATCGATCGAAGAAGCGGCTGCTCGTCGCGTTCTCCAGTTGGTGAGGATGCATCTTCGACTTGCCCGGGTGGCAGGTATTGCAAGACGAACTGGCCGATCACAACTTCCAGGTGATAGCGGTCGCCATCGACGAAAACGTCGAAGCAGTTCGGGGTTTCATGGAAGGCATCACCTATCCCGTGTTGATGGATGTCGATCATTTGCTCACCGAGCTGTACGCAATTTCGAATGTGCCTTCGGTGATCTTGATCGATGAGGACGACCGCATCGTGCAACCGAACTGGAACGCCTACGCGACCGACACGTTCAAGGATTACACCGGCATCGACTCGGGTGAGCAGCTCGACAGCATTCGCAAGTGGGTCATCGATGGCACGCCGATGATGAGCGTCGACGATGCCAAAACCGCAGTCGGTGACCTGTCCGAAGCCGAAGAGGACGCTCGCCTGCATTTCCGCATCGCCAATCATCTCCGCGGTCTTGGCGACGACGACGGGGCAGCTCGCAACTTCGATCGTGCCGGCGAGCTGGCGCCGCATGACTGGACGATCCGTCGAGCCATGATGCCACTGCGCGGCGGTGATCCTTTTGGTGATGAGTTCCGCGAACTCGCAGCCGAATACAACGAAGCCGGCAGGCCGTTCCACGGCGTGGCCGCACGATCTAGAAAGAAGTAGCCCAATGCCATTTGCTGATGCCGAGTACAAGAACGTCACTGTCAAAGTCGACGGCAACGTCGCTGTCGTGACCTTCGACCGCAAGGGTTCGCTGAACGCGTTCGACCAGGCGACGATCCTCGAGTTGACCGACGTCGCCCGACGATTCCACGATGATCTCGAGACGCAGGCAGTCGTGCTCAGCGGTGCGCCGAATTCGTTCTCGGCGGGCATCGATCTCAAGGATCCAGCAACCTGGGAAGACCTTGGCGACGTCGCGCTGCGTCAGCGTTTCTATCGAGGCGTGCGGCTCTGCCAGGCCTGGGAAGACATGCCCCAAATCACCGTCACGGCGATGGAAGGCATGGCGGTCGGCGCTGGCTGCGCACTTGCTTTGGCATGCGATTGGCGGGTGCTGGCAAGCGATGCGTACCTGTATGTGCCCGAGGTCAAGATCGGGCTGAACCTTCCGTGGGGTGCACTCCCCCGCCTTGTCACCCTCGTCGGCCCTTCGAAGGCCAAGCAGGTCACCCTGTTATGCGAAAAGATGGGCGCCGACATGGCGCTCGATTGGGGTCTCATCGACAAAATCGCCGACCCCGGCCAAACCGTCGAGGTCGCGTTGAGCATGGCTGAGCGTGCCGCATCGATGCCTCCGGCAACGACCCGTCTGGTCAAAGAAGCCATCAATGCCACCGCCAACGCTCTGCACCGAGCATCGTCGTATGCCGACGCTGACCAGTCAGCGCTCACGCGTAGCTACAAGGCAGCCGTCGAGGCTCGCGAAAACTTCAACCGCTGATTTACGCACCGGTCGAGTCGGGACGGGTGCGGCGTCTAGCCGTTAACCTCTCGAACTGATGGGAACGCTCCCCCTCAATGGGGTCATCGTCGTAGCGGTCGAACAGGCCGTCGCTGCACCCTTGTGCACGGCTCGGATGGTCGACGCTGGCGCACGTGTGATCAAGATCGAGCGAGCCGGGGGCGATTTCGCGCGCGGCTACGACAGCGCAGCCCATGGCGACAGTTCGTACTTTGCGTGGGCAAATCAAGGCAAAGAATCGCTCGAACTCGACATCAAAGCCGAGGCCGACGCAGCACTGCTGCACCGGATTCTGGCGAACGCTGACGTGTTCGTGCAGAACCTGGCACCGGGTGCGCTCGCACGAGCCGGCTTTGATTCCGACGATCTGCGGGCCCACAACCCCAGACTCATCACCTGCGACATCTCGGGATACGGCGAGGCGCCCGATGTCGCAGACAAGAAGGCCTATGACCTTCTGGTGCAGGCCGAATCGGGCCTGGTCGGGGTCTCGGGTGGCCCCGGTGAACTCGGCCGAATCGGCGTATCGATGGTCGACGCGGGCACCGGAATGACGGCGTACTACGGCGTGCTCGAAGCACTCATCCAGCGAGGCATTACGGGTCACGGTTCAGGTGTGCGGGTCTCGCTGTTCGATGTTGCAGCCGACTGGATGACGGTGCCCTTGACCCAGCACGACTTCGGCGACGGCGGACCCAAGCGAGTGGGCCTGCGGCATCCGACCATCGCTCCGTA
Source organism: Acidimicrobiales bacterium (assembly GCA_041688925.1). Classification (GTDB taxonomy): domain Bacteria; phylum Actinomycetota; class Acidimicrobiia; order Acidimicrobiales; family UBA10347; genus UBA10347. The sequence goes on from JBDNHG010000678.1 coordinate 2,620, forward strand.
CGGCGCCTTTGAGACGTCTGATGGCAGCCTGACGTTGATCTCGATTCAGAACGAACGCGAGTGGCAGCGGTTGTGCCAACAGGTGCTCGAGGCACCCGAACTCGCGGCTGACGAGCGCTTCGGCTCGAACACGTCACGCGTGGCAAATCGCTCTGACCTCGAGGCAGTACTGGACGGCATCATTGGTCGGCTCAGCCGAGACCAATTCCAAGCCGCACTCGTCGATGCTTCGATCGCCTATGGCAATGTGAGTTCGCTCGAGGATCTGTCGCGGCATCCCGCGCTGCGGCGACGGACGGTACGAACCAGCTCTGATGCAACGGTCGAGCTTCCGGCCCATCCGGTTCGCTGGACCGAGCTTCCGAACACCACTGACCGCCCCGACGGGCGCGTGCCCAAGGTCGGCGAACACAGTTCTGCGATTCGTGCCGAGTTCGCCTGACGAAATCGTGGTGATGCCTCAGCCACCGACCGAGCCGGTGAACCCGATGCTGCGCCGCTACTGGCTGCTCGGCACCGCCGGCGTCATCGCCCTCGTTGCGCAACAGTCGCTCGACCAGATGAGCGGTTGGCAGGGCGGCCCGTTGTACCTCGTGGCCGCTGGCTTGTTCGGCTTCGCTGTCAGTCCGCTGGTTCGCAGCCATTCTGCATCTACGG
>JBDNHG010000679.1:0-2505 GCA_041688925.1 Acidimicrobiales bacterium
CAACGTCATCTCGTCAGTCTGGCTGAGGAACGACGCTGGCGCCAGGTGCGCCGAGTGAGCCGGGCGCCGCCGAACCGGTTCTGGGCGCTGCGACATCGGGCGAACGGCCGACCCGTACCAACCAAAACCGGCAGACCGGGACATATCCTCGTGTGGTCATGACCGACGAGAAGCCACTGCACACCCGCCAGCGACTGTCGATGCCCCCGCAACCGGTGGGCGATCCTCCGACGCGATTCGCAAACATGGCGCTCGGTCTCTACGCGACCCTCTGCAACATCGTGGGTCTGGTGTTCACGCTGACAGGTGCGTTCATGTCCGAATGGCTCGGCGTGGCCGGATGGATTCTGACGGTTTTTGGTGTTCTTGTGCTGCTGTGGTCGTTCATGGTCACGCTCTACGCGAACCGCCGAGTGTCAAGGCGCCACGAAGTCGGCCGGGTCATCAAGATCAACCTTGTGCTCATCGTGTTCGCTCTTGCCATGATGGCGATTTCTAGCGGGATGACCAGTGACGGCCGCATCATGTTCGGTGCGCTCACTGCATCCACCGCAGCATTCACCGTCGCCCAATTTCTGGCGCAACGAGCGCTGCCTGAAGCGGCACAGCCCTAAAGCGACACAGCCCTAAAGCGACACAGCCCTAAAGCGACACAGCTCGAGTCGATACTGCCCTAACCGAATTCAGTCAGGCGTGATGCGATTGTGATCACAGCCTCGATCTGGTCCTGAACAAATGCATCGTCGATGGGCGATCGGGTTATCAGCAGCCGGAAGAAGAAGCCCGACGCAAAGAACTCGGCCAGGCGTCGAGCATCGCGCCCCGACGTGATTTCGCCCCGCTCCTGTGCTCGCTGGAAGATTGCGCCGGTCGCTGCTTGGCGCCGCTCGGCAAAGAGGCGTTGGGCTTGGGTGAGCCCCTCGTCGTGGTGGGCGGCCCCCACCAGCGATGGAAGTGCCTGGGCCCATTCAGCCGTGTTCAGGCTATGTGCGAGCTCATTGCCAACGAACCGCAGTTCGGCCCGCATGTCGCCGAGGTCAGGGATCTCGGCCATCGAACACATCAGCTCGAAGGCGTCGCTCAGCAGCACACTTCGTTCAGGCCAGTTGCGATAGATCGTTGATCGAGCGACGCCCGACCGTTCGGCCACGGCCTCGACGGTGAGCCGCTCGAAACCGCGCTCGGCCAGGATGGTCACCGTCGCGTCGAGGACGACCGACCGCGTATGGACGACGCGCGGATCGACCGAGACCGGCTCGTCGGCCATGTCAGAGCGCAGCGAAGTCAGCGTTGGTCACCTGCGCTGGTTCGTCGCTCTTGGCGGGGTATTTCCAGGCCACGATGAGGGCAACGAGCACTCCCCAGACCGCTGCCGCCCAGAACGCCGTCGTCATGCCATCGACGAAGGCATTCTTGGCTGGCTCAATGAGTTCGGGAAGCCCGGCCGACTGCGCGACCCGAAATGCGGCGCCGATGCTTTCGCCAACGGCGTCTGCAACTTCGTCGGGCAACTGTGCGGTTGCGGGTTCGATACTGGACCTATAACCACTCGACAGCAGGCTGCCGAGCACGGCGATGCCGATGGCGCCGCCGATCTCACGTGTCGAATCGTTCCACGCCGAACCAACGCCGGCCTTGCTCGGCGGCAGCGACGAGATGATGGCTTCTGATGCTGGTGGCATCAGCAGAGCCATGCCAGCCGCCAGCAAGACCAAGCCGGCTGCGGTCAACAAGTAAGGCGTGTCGGCATCGTGCAACGCAAGCACGACGAAACCAAGAACCTGGATGCCGAGACCAATGGTGATCGCTCCTCGTTTGCCCAGCCGTTCGGCGAGCGCCGGGCTGCGGGGTGATACCGCCACCATCGTCAGCGCAAAGGGGAGGTTGCGAATGCCAGCTTGCAACGGCGAGTGCCCCTGCACGAATTGGAAGTATTGGGTGATCAGGAAGAACATGCCGAACATGACGGCGAAACCCGCAGAAATCGTCAGGCTGCCCATGCTGAACGGCACCCGCTTGAAGAGTCGAGAGTCAAGCATCGGATGTTTGGTCGAACGCTCCCACAACACCCATCCAGCTATGAAAACCGCGGAGGCGACAAAGGCGATAATGGTGCTACCCGAACCCCAGCCATGTTGGCCACCTTCGATGATCGCGTACACTAGTGCGCCGAGCCCGGCGATCGAAAGCAGAGAACCAATGAGGTCGAGTGGCCTTTTGTGTTCGTCACGCGACGTCGGCACCCACACCGAGATGAGCAGCAGGGCAAGCACGGCGATCGGCACGTTGATGAAGAAGATCGACCCCCACCAGAACTTTTCGAGCAGTGCGCCACCACCGATGATGCCGATCGCTCCGCCGGCGCCGGCAAATCCGGCCCAGACGGCGATGGCCTTGCCTCGCTCGGCGCCTGAGAACACCGAAACAATGATCGACAGGGTCGCCGGCATCATCAGCGCAGCGCCGATACCCATCGACCCCCGGGCGATGATCAGCCAGTTCGGG
>JBDNHG010000680.1:0-9532 GCA_041688925.1 Acidimicrobiales bacterium
GCCGCGCTCTTCCTTCCACCACGCGGCGGTCAGTCTGTCAGGGTGCCGCTGCTCGAGCTCGCGGGCAAGCGCCACGGCTGCTGCCCGAACCTGGTAGCTGTCCCACTGCGGCGCAAGTTTCACGAAGACATGCAGCCCCTTGCTGCCCGTCGTCTTCACCCAACTCGTCAACCCGAGTTCGGCGAAGAAGTCATGCACCTGGTGTGCGGCCCAGCGGATGTCGTCGAACGTGATTTTGCCGTGCGGATCGAGATCGATACGAAGTTCGTCGGCGATCGCGGGCTGCGCTGCCGGAAAAGGCCATACGTGGAAACAGAGCGACCCCATGTGCACCGCCCAGGCGACATGGGCGATGTCGGCCAGGACGATGGCCTCGCTCGTTGTGCCGTTCGGCGTCGACACCGTCGTGGTCTCGAGCCAGTCAGGCGCACCCTTGGGAACCCGTTTCTGCCAGAAACTCTTGCCCGAGGCCCCATCGGGAAAGCGCTGCATGAGCGCCGGACGTCCGCCGACCACACCCATCATCGGCTCGGCGACAGCGGCGTAGTACTCGATCAGATCGAGCTTGGTTTCGCCGCGTTTGCTGAAGAACACCTTGTCGGGGCTGGTGATACGCACCGTCTTGCCCGCGAGTTCCAGTTCAATTGGTTCACCAGCGTCACCCACGGTGTCTCGCCTTCGGGCAACCCGTCGACGATCCCAGACCCCGGGTAGGAGCGAGGGACGAGCCGACCAAACACTGCGGAAACCATGTCCGGCGAACGCCGGCCTGAGCGGGGGTAGTACGCGTTTCGGCTCGTTCCTCGCCTAAACGCTGCGGTGTGGTGAGCACTCGACGGTCCCGACACGCGCCTAGGTATGTCACGGCTTGAGCACCTTGTCGAGGCCGATTGGCAGCGGTTCATCAAGCTGGTCGTAGTCGCATTGTGACGGCTCTTTGTCGTGACGCCAGCGAAGCATCTTGGTGACCTCTCGAAAGCGGCCGTTGAGCGTCGAGCCGTATTTCACTTCGGCGACCCATTCGGGGCGCACCGGCAGCCAGCCCATGTCTTTGTTCGCATTCCAGCGATGTTGTTGTTGGGCGCCGGCTTCGGACCAGCTGGCCCAAGGATGGTCGTCGAGCGCGTTTTCGGTGAGCGGTGCAAGTTCCTCGAGAAGCTCGGCACGTCGTTTCGCAGTGAAACTCGCCGCTACCCCAACATGGCGAAGGCCGCCCTCGCCGTCATACAACCCCAGCATGAGCGACCCGACGCCGTTGCCGTCTTTGTGGATGCGATAGCCGGCCACGACCGCATCGGCCGATCGGATGTGTTTGACCTTGAGCTGCGACCGCTTGTTCTCGGCGTAAGGCTCGGCGAGCGGTTTGGCAATGAGGCCATCGAGACCAGCGCCCTCGAAGTCGATAAACCACCGCTGCGCCGTCTCATGATCTCGGGTCACGGGGGTGAGATGCAGCGGCGCAGCGACATCGGCGAACACCGACTCGAGCAGCTCGCGCCGCTCGCCGAACGGGGTCTCGCGCAGATCACGGTCGCCGAGGGCCAGCAGATCGAAGGCCACGATGTCGGCAGGGGTTTCGTCAGCCAACTTGTTGACTCGGCTCTCGGCCGGATGGATGCGTTGTTGCAGCTGATCAAACTCGAGCCGATTGTCAATCGCAACGATGATCTCGCAGTCGAAGATGACACGGTCGGGCAATTGGTCTCGAATTGGATCGACCAGTTCGGGAAAATACCGTGTGAGTGGCTTGCTATTACGCGACCCAAGATGCACGACGTCACCGTCGCGAAACACAATGCAGCGGAAGCCATCCCATTTGGGCTCGAACGCAAGATCGTCGCGTTCGGGGATGCCAACGACCGCCTTGGCGAGCATGGGTTTGATCGGCGGCTGAAACGGCAGGTTCGGAAGCTCGATGGGTGCGGGTTCTGAGCTCACAACGACCCGCTCACGAACCGAACTTGATTGAAACCGGTGCTTCCATCAAACGAACAGTACAGGTCCCCATGTCGATGGGCGGTGCGATCTCGGTGACCAGCAGATTGGCAATGCGGTTGATCTCGGCGCTCGCCGGACCTTCGCCGAGCGAGCTCGGTTCGCCGCGGTCACCGCCAGTGGCCACGGCGCTGTCGATCGGAATCTTGCCCAGCAGAGGCACGCCGAGCTCACCGGCCAGATTCTCGCCGCCGCCGCTTCCGAAGATGGGGTAGCTCTCGCCGTCGGGAGTCACGAACGCAGTCATGTTCTCGATCACGCCTGCGATGCGCAGAAAGTTCTTGCGGCCCATGCTCGCTGCTCGTGCTGCAACCTTTTGTGCCGCTATGGCTGGCGTGGTCACGATGATCATTTCGGCACGCGGCAACATCTTGGCCAAACCCATCTGCACATCACCCGTACCGGGAGGCATGTCGATCAGCAGATAGTCCATGTCACCCCAGCGCACATCTTCGAGGAAGTGCTGCACGGCGCGGTTCAAGATGAGGCCCCGCCACATGAGCGCGGTGTCTTCCTGGTCGACCAGGAAGCCCATCGAAACAACCTTGACTCGGCCCTTGCCAATGCGTCGTTGATTTGGCGCGATCTTGGCTCCATCGCCCGTCTCGCTGCCGGAGAGGCGTCCTTCGACACCAATCATGCGGGGCACTGAGTAGCCCCAAATATCGGCGTCGAGGACCCCAACGGTGAATCCTTGGCTGGCGATCGATGCCGCGAGGTTCACGGTGACCGAGCTCTTGCCGACACCGCCTTTTCCGCTGGCGATCATGATCACCCGGGTCGACGGGGAGATCTCGTTGTCAGGCGGATTCTCGGCGACCCGTTTGCGGGCCCGGGCCATGACCTCGGCCTTTTCGCCTTGCTCGAGTTCGGTCCAGTCGATCTTGACCTTGTCGACACCCGGCAGCTGTTCGACGCGACCGACTACGTCTTTCTTGATCTGTGAGCGCAACGGGCAACCCATGGTGGTGAGCGCAATGGTGACATGAGCAATGCCATCGTCGGTCAGCGAGGCCTTGGGCACCATGCCAAGATCGACGATGTTCGCGCCCGGCTCAGGATCGATGACGCCACGAAGCACCGCCATGATGTCGTCAGAAGTCGCTCGTTCGGCAGTGGGGCTCTCCAACCTAATCTAGTGCCTCGACCTCTGGAGCCCATCGCAGTCAACGCTTGGCGATTGCTGCTGTGCGTTGCCGGTCAGGCGCTGACTTCGTTGGTAGTCGCCGTAGCGAGACCCACCCTGGGCTCGTCGGCTGGAGCGAATCGCCATGCCAGAGAGAACACGACTGCGCCGCAAGCGCTCAATGCGGCAGCGGCGAGATAACTGGCGGTGTAGCTCGCCACGTCGTGCAACCAGCCGAGCAGGTACGGACCGCCAGCCACACCTAACCCGGTCACCACGAGCTGGCACACGGCGAAGATCCGGGCGTAGTTGGCGACACCAAAACGGTCGGCGATCACGAGCGGTTGCAACATGAGCAGATTGCCGATCGTGCAGCCAAAGAGCAGTGCCGCAGCAATCAACATCCCTTTGCTATTGGCCTGGCTCAGCCAAACCAGAGCAACGCCCTGTATCGCAGCTAGCACTGACGTCAGCGCTATCAGCTGCACGCGCGATGCCACGATGCCGCCGACCAATCGCGCAATCACCGAGGCAAATGCGATCGACGAAAGTAGTGCTGCGCCGGCCTCGGCTCGTTCGGTTCCAAGCTTGAAGAGCTGCGCGATACCGCCGACCTGGGCGCCCATCGTCAACACAAAACCAAACGTGATCAGCCGGAAGAACTTGGAGCCGACGGCCTCGGCGTATGTGGCGCCCGCTGGCGCCGCTACAGGACCACCTACGACGCTGACCGCACCATCAGGCAGATGTCCACGCGCCGCGGGGTCAGGCCAGAGTCCAATGAGCGCGATCGCCACCATGCCCAAATAGATCAGTGACAACCAAGGCGTGGCATCAGCCATGCCTTTGCGGTCAATGATCGTCGAGGCCAACACGGTGATCGTCAGACCTCCGACCGACAGACCAGTCGATGCGACCGACAACGCGACTGACCGTTTGACCTGAAACCAGCGGGTGACCAGCGTCGTGCCCGGCACCAGGCCACTCAGTCCAACGCCAATAGCGAAGACCACATAGCTGAGATAGAGCGGCAGCAGTTGGGTCGACTGTCCGATCAACCACAGTCCGGTTGCTGCAATGATCGCGCCGATGGCCACAACAATGCGCAGATCATGTCGTTGGATGACCGGCGCGATGAGTCGGCCCGAGATGGCACTGACGATGAAAAAGATCGACGTAGCGAACGACACGTCGGCAGTGCTGAAGCCTTGTTCGTCGGTGATTGCTTCGAGGAATACCGAGAGCCCATAGAAGCCGAGACCCGCATTGACCATGAGAAGTACGAATACGGATGCAACGACATACCAGCCGTCGAAGATCTTCTTTTGTGTCGCTGTATCCCCCACATCCAAACAGTACGACGAACAATGCCCCAGGTTGTAGTTCGGCGGTCTCAGGCCACGCTGGTGATTAGTGTCATGCCATGAACAAAACCATTGCGTCTCTCACCCAGTGGACTGGTCGAGCGACGGTAGTCATCGCCGTAATTGTGCTGATCTGGAACGTAAGCGACATCATCAGCGACAACAACAACCAGTTCGGGTCGGTCGGAATCGGTACCAACCGCTATCTGCAAGCGCTCAGCTCATCGGCGAGCCTGGCCGTCACGGGCATGTTCGCTCTCGGCATCGGCATGATGCTCGAGCGGTTCAACAATGAGTGAGCCCCGCGTTGACAACCATGTCGTGCTCGCTGGCTGCATCGCCGTTGCTGCTGTGGTCAGCACAACCATGAACGCCGTCGAGATACTCGGAACCTACGAAACCGATACCGCGTCGGTATTGGCAATCATCAGCGGCGTGGTCAGGCAACTGTCATTCGCACTCGCAATGTTGTGCGTGATCATCATTGGTCGCCACGTCGTTGCTATCGGATCATGGCGACCTGCCGTCGCTGTTGCCGAGCCTGCGGTTCTCGAGCCCAACGACGAGAACTGAGCGCTCGACACCATCATCTGGACGCGTCACGAGACCGGCATGATGCCAGCCCCGTTAACTCAGATCTAGTGGCGCTCGGCCGTGTTAGCTGAACGAGCTTCCGCAGCCACAGGTGCGCTGGGCGTTGGGGTTGTTGATGCTGAAGCCAGTCTCTTGGAGGCCGTCTTTGTAGTCGAGCGTCGCACCTTCGAGCAGCATTGCGCTCGAGGCATCGACAACTACCTTGACGCCCTCGTATTCGCTGGTCGTGTCGTCGTCGGCGAACTCGGAGTCGAAGAACATCTCGTAGCTGAAGCCTGAGCAACCACCAGGACGCACAGCGACCCGTAGTGCAAGGCCAGCTTCGTCTTCATCGGCGAGGAGCGCCCCAACCTTGGTCGCAGCATTCTGGGTGATCGTGATCATCGTTGTCTCCTGCTCATGCGAGCGGTCGAAGTTCCTAACCGATGATACCGCAAGTTTGTTCCCACGCTCCTACTGAGCGGCAGTTACCTCAACCTCGACGAGCATCTCGGGGGCGCCCAACCAGGCTGCGCCAATGACCGTCATGGTCGGGCGATGATCGCCCAAGAAGCCGCTGGTCGCTTCGCGGCGCGCCGCTGGATCCCACTCGCCCACCAGATAGATCTTCATCTTCACGATGTCGTCGATCGCCATATCGGCCGAAATCAGGTTGTTGCGCACATTGTCGAACGCCACCGAGAGTTGCTCGAAGGGGTCGGATGGAAGCGTGCCATCAAGCCGCATGCCGATCTGGCCAGACAACATGAGCATTCGCACGTCGCTCAGGTCGACCTGGTGCGAATATCCAGCAACAGGTATGTGGACGGTGACCGGATCTCGAAATTCGCGCATTGGTTGACCCTAGTAGTTGGACTCCTACCCTGGCCGAGTGAGTGAGCTTCCGGTGATTGAGTTCGAAGTCGACGGGCAGCAGGTACAGGTGCCCGACGACGGTTCTTCGTTGCTGGGCACGCTGCGAGATCATCTCGACAAACGCTCAGCCAAGGACGGATGTTCACCACAGGGTCAATGCGGCTGTTGCACCGTGCTCATCGATGGACAACCGCGGGTTGCTTGCGTAACGCCGACGCGGCGGGTCAAGGGACGCTCGATCACCACCGTCGAAGGATTCGGCGAGGACGAACGCCGCCGGTGGGCCGACGCCTTCTGCGCCACGGGTGCCAGTCAATGTGGCTTCTGCACACCGGGCATCCTCGTGCGCCTTGCCGGCCTCGAGGCAAAGAAGCCTGATGCCGACCACGACGACGTCGACCGGGCGCTCGCCGCCCATCTGTGCCGTTGCACCGGATGGCAAACCATCACCGAAGCATGGGATCACCGCAACAACACAGTCGATCACGAACGCGACTTCGACGCCGCTGCTGAGCGCGCCAAGATCGAAGGACATGCCACCCAGCGTGTGTCGGCCGAGGTTGCGTTGGGCGATGGCGGGTTCGCCGACGATCGCGCTCCGGCCGATGCGCTCGTCGCCGTACGACGAGCCGACGGCGAATGGATTGTCGGGCAGTCATTGCACGAGGCGCGCACGCTCGCAGGCAAGGTGCAAGGTCGCCGAACCACACTCGAGCCGACCCAGCCATTGGCGGCGCCCGAAGGCAACTTTGCAGCCACGCTGCAGACCAGCTGGGTTGATCCTGCCTATCTCGAGACCGACGCGGCATGGGCACTGCCCGGCCAAACAGCGATGTCTCCTTTGGCGAACGGCGGGGCGTTCGGGGCCAAGATCGACTCTGAGGTCGCTGCCATCGCTGAGCGCCTGGCCAACGAACACGGCCGAGCGGTGCGGGTGCTCTACAGCCGCGAAGACGCCGTCCGGTTCGGTCCGAAACGTCCGCCGGTCGCTGGCGGTGCGAATGCCGATGGCACCGGCATATTGCGCGTCGTTTCCACCGCAGGAATCGACGAGGCCATCGCCGCCGTCGCCCCCGGCCTGACAGTCGAGCACATCGATGTTTCGACCGAGTTGCGCACCTCGGCAGCAATCCGCGGCGCAGGTTGGGTCGAGGCAGTCGCTCTGATCAGTCTTGCGAGGGGCGAGGTCGGGCGGGTGCACTCCCCTGCCGGAGGTTGGGCCGAGGCTCAGGTTTCCGACGACGAGATAACAGTCCGCGTCGGGGCCGGCGCCGTGCTCGATGAGGTCGTGCTGCGCAGCTACTGCATCGGCGCGGCCCATATGGCGTACAGCCTCGTCATGAGCGAATCGTTGGCGGTCGACGCCGACGGAATCGTGCAAGACCTAACCGTGCGCTCGTTCGGTGTGCTGCGCTCGCTCGACACACCACGAATCGAAATCGAGATCACGAACGAAACCGGTCCCGCCGTCAATGGCAGCGATGCGGTTTTCGCTGCTGTCGCCGCGGCGACTGCGCTGCACTACGGCGCGTCGAAGTGGCCGCACGCCTGACGCTCGGCCAGAACGCCGAGGAGTGCCGCGGATAGGCAGTCTGCGAAGCTGCGCAAACACACGAACTCGAGGAACCCGGCAAAGGCCAAGTCACCAAGCCGCTGGCTTGCCTCGCGCACTACGATGGCGGGCGTGACGAAACCTTTGGGTCCATATACACCAGTCAAGCGATTCGGCGACTGGGTGATCTGCTCTGGGCAGGTCGCTCTCAAAGACGGAGCGCTCATCGATGGTGGTGTTGGTGACCAGCTCACCGTGGCATTGGCGAACATGGCCGGGCTGCTCGAAAGCCAAGGGGCATCACTGAAGGATGTCGCCAAGACCACCGTGTTCATGGTCGATATGGACGACTACGCCGAGATGAACGAGGCATACATCACCGCATTTGGCGATCATCGTCCAACCCGTTCAGCAGTGGCAGTAGCCGGCTTGCCGGTTGGCGCTCGAGTCGAGATCGAAGCCTGGGCCTACGTAGGGGGCAAGTGACGTGGTCGGAACAATCGTCATCATCGTGGTCCTGCTGCTGATGCCGGTCGGCATCCTCATGAGCAGCACCGCATTTGTCGGCGTGTTCAGCGCACTGCTCAACCGCGACGTCGACATAACCTACGAAGGCAGCGAGCTGCTCGACCTCGCCGAAACCGGCAAGACGATCAAGCCTGACTAAGGAGCTGGTGGTTCGATTCGCTCGATAGTTACAACTCTGTCTATCGACCGATCGAAGGACGCAACGACGCCCACACCAGTCGACTCGGCACATGCCACCAAATATGCCTCGGCGAAGTCGAGCCGATCAAGCTCGTATACCTCAACGGCACGCAGCAACAGCGCAGGGTCAACACATACGATCGCGTCAAAGGCGATGAGCGAGCGCACCGCGTCGGCGACCTGCCCGCGCGGCGCCTCGTAGAACGACTCCAACACATACACGGTCTCGGCAACGATCAGGTCAGCAAGGAATAGCTCCTGTGCAGAGCCGAGGTACAACGTTGCTCGCTGCGCCATGTCGATCGGATCACCGGTTAGGTGCCTGACCAGAATGTTGGTGTCAATAAACGCGCTCACCGGCGTAGTGCGGCTCGTTCTGACCTCGTGCGCCGCACGATCTCGTCCCACGCAACGTTTCGTTTTGTGGCCGGCACCGAAACTGAGCCTGCCAGATCAAGAAAGTCGGCGGTTCGCGCCAAAATCGCGCGATTACCTTCGATTCGAAACAGGATCTCGTCGCCTTCGCTTATGCCAAGCGCATCCCGCACCGCCTTTGGCACCGTCACCTGACCCTTCGACGATACTTTTGCAGCAGCTTCCATTCGAATTCCTTACTTAGTTGACCATGTAAGGAATCAGTATTCCATAACCGCCTCCTGCCGTCAAACATGCCTGTCGGACATTTCGCCGGTGTCTTCGAACGGTCACGCACGCAGTCGGGCCAGGATGGTCTCCGTAGCTGCTGCGCCGGCGGAGTCCAGGTTCGCTGTTACGTCGGAACTTGCGATCAACTCGGCAGACAGTGCGTCACGGACTGATTGCCGGTCGACCCCAGGCGGCAGTCTCCATGCGCGTACATCTACTCGCCCGACCAGTGCCTCCGGATGTTGAGCCAATACTCGGCCGATCTGAGGATCGACGGAGGTGAGGCGGAGCCACGTTCGCACTTCGACCGGAAGTCGGGTTCCTCCCACGTAGAGCACCTCACCGCGTGAGTCGAGCCACACGTACACCCAGGACTCATCGGCCACGACCTGTCCGACTTCGACAGCAATACGCCTTTCTTCCACAATCGCAAGACTACAGGGGCAACCACACGCCGTTTGGACGATGTCGGCCCCGCTAACGCACCAGTTCGATCTGCCCGGGTCCAGCAAAAGGCGGGCTACCAACACCCACAAAAGCCCCCGGGACCGTCGACTACCCCAGCTCAGACAGCCTTTTTCGCCCCAGCAAAAGGCGGGCTACCAACACCCACAAAAGCCCCCGGGACCGTCGACTACCCCAGCTCAGACAGCCTTTTTCGCCCCAGCAAAAGGCGGGCTACCAACACCCACA
>JBDNHG010000681.1:0-2664 GCA_041688925.1 Acidimicrobiales bacterium
CGGTGAGTTCTGGTGACCGACTGGGTGTCGTCGGCCACAATGGCGCCGGCAAGTCGACGCTTCTCGGCATTGCGACCGGCGAGATCGTGCCCGACAGCGGCATCGTGCGCAAAGAAGGTGGCGTGCAGGTGTCGACGCTTCCCCAACGCCCGGTCTTCGAGGATGTAACGGCGCTCGAGGCAGTCGGCGATTCGTGGGAAGCAGCCGCCGTGCTCGACCGCCTTGGCCTCGGTGACCGCACTGGCGACCGCGTGCAGGTCATGAGCGGTGGCGAGCAGCGCCGGGTGGCACTCGCCCGAGCCCTGGTCGCACCTTGTGACCTGTTGGTGCTCGACGAGCCCACCAACCATCTCGACATAGACGCGATCGACTGGCTCGAAGAACGGCTCAGTTCGTTCAAGGGCGGACTGCTGTGTGTCTCTCACGACCGGCACATGCTCGACACCATCACCACGCGCATCCTCGAGGTCGACGGCGGCAGCCTGTTTATGCACGACGGTGGCTACCGGGGTTATCTCGACGGCCGAGAGGCGCGCGTCGATGCATCTGACAAGGCCGAGACGGTGCGCAAGAACCTCGCTCGCCGCGAGAAGGAATGGCTTTTGCGCGGTGCACCCGCCCGATCCACCAAGGCCAAAGCCCGTATCCGATCGGCCGAAGCCATCCAAGAATCGTCGGTCAAGCGCGGCATCCGCGACGATGGTTTGGCGCTGCACAGCAGCACACCACGACTCGGCAACACCGTGATCGAGCTGCGAGACGTCGGGGTCAGCATTGGAGATCGCACCCTCGTCAAAGACTTCACCATCGACCTCGACCCACGCGAACGACTCGGCATCGTCGGGCCGAACGGCACAGGCAAATCGACCCTGCTCGACACCATTGCGTTGCGCCGCGAACCCTCGGCCGGAACCGTGCGCCACGGATCGACCGTGAAACTCTCGTACTTCGACCAGCTCGGCAAGACGCTCGACTCATCGAAGAACGTCATCGAGATGTTCACCGGCGGCAACCGCGACGCCGACTGGCGAGACAAGTTGCTGCTCGAGAAATTCTGGTTCGATGCCGCCACGCAGTATTCGCCGATCGAACAGCTTTCGGGTGGCGAACGTCGGCGCCTCCAACTCGTGCTGACCTTGGCCGAGGAACCAAACGTCCTGCTGCTCGACGAACCAACCAACGATCTCGACCTCGACACGTTGCGGGCCCTCGAAAACTTCCTCGAAGACTTCCCCGGCGCCGTTGTTGCGGTCAGCCACGACCGGGCATTCCTCGAACGGGTCGTCGACGATGTAATCGTGGTCGACGAATCAACCGAAGTCGGACGAGTACCGGGCGGCTTCGAAGCCTGGCTCGACGAGCGGCGCAAGAACCGTCGCCGCGGTCATGCCTCGACGAAGGGTGCGACCAAGGCTTCTCCTTCGGCTCCTGCGCCACAAAAGAAGGGCAAGCCAGCCGGCGCCGACGGGGCCTCGAAGTCCACGCTGCGACACAAGCTGAAAGAGACCGAGAAGTTGCTGCGAAAGGCCGACAAGGTCGTCAAAGGGCTCACAGACAAGCTGGTAGCGACCAGTGACCACGAGACGATGGCCACGCTCGGCATCGAGCTGCAAACAGCGCAAGCCGAACTCGACAGGCTCGAAGAGCGGTGGATGGAGACCTCGCTCGAACTCGAAGGCTGAACACCACCGCCGCCACACCATTGCTGCCCCAGCACTTGTTACGTCCCGAAGGACGTAACTATTCGTCGTCAGCACAATCCGTAGTGACGAGTGACATCTGTGGTTCAAGCCTTCGCTGAACAATCCCGAGGCTTGCGTCGCTACGCTCAAGTCATGACTGACGTCACTACCGACGAAATCGTTCTCGATGTAAGCGACGAAGCGCTCTTCAAGGTGCTCGACGTGCGAGCCGCCGAAGAAGAAGGTGATGCGCTCGGCTTGCGAGTCGAGGTAACCGGCGTCGAAGGCGTCGACTACGCCTACGACCTAGCGTTCGAACCAATCGCTGATGCGGCCGAAACCGATGTCATGTATTCGGTCGGCGAACTCACGGTCATGGTGCCTGCGAACAGCATCGACAAGCTCCGCGGCGCCACGCTCGATCTTCCCAGCAACCCAATGCAGGGCGGCTTGGTCATCCGCAACCCGAACCGACCGAGCCCTCTCGGCGATCACGAGTCGATCGAGCTGAGCGGCGATATCGGCGAAAAGGTGCAACAGCTGCTGGCCCAGCAGATCAATCCGGCATTGGCCGCGCACGGTGGTTGGGCCGAACTTGATCGTGTCGATGGCACCGAGGTCTACCTGACCATGGGCGGTGGCTGCCAGGGCTGCGCCATGAGCGCTGCGACCCTGCACGAAGGCATCACCGTGATGGTCAGCGAGATGATCCCCGAGGTCACCGAAGTCATCGACACCACCGACCACAACGCAGGCGACAGCCCCTACTACGCGTAGTCCGCCTTTCAGCTCGTTCCTCGCCGAAACGCTGTCCGAGCTGAATAGTCCACCTTCCGGGGGACTTTTACCGCCGTTGCGTAGTCCGCCTTTCAGCTCGTTCCTCGCCGAAACGCTGTCCGAGCTGAATAGTCCACCTTCCGGGGGACTTTTACCGCCGTTGCGTAGTCCGCCTTTCAGCTCGTTCCTCGCCGAAACGCTGTCC
>JBDNHG010000682.1:0-2788 GCA_041688925.1 Acidimicrobiales bacterium
CCGAAACCTTCGGCAGCCAGCAGCGCTTGGCCGTCAGGCGACAAGACGAAGTCGACGAAGGCCGCTGCTGCGGACGCGTTCGGTGCGTCGCTCAGAACCGCGATCGGGTAGTCGACCGAAAGATCAGCGGCCTCGGGAAGTCCGACTGATTCCACATTTGCAGACGAAGCAACGTCTGTCGCATACACGATGCCGGCGTCGAGTTCGCCGGCTTCGATCTTGGTCAGTAGCGCCCGCACGTCGCCTTCGTTGGTGTCGATCGAGGCGGTCACCCCGGCAGCGGCAAGTGCTTCCCGAGCAAGATCTCCGCATGGCACACCCGGGCCGCACAAACCGATCAATAGGTTGGGGTCCGCGAGATCTTCGATGCCGGTGACCGCTGCGGGGTTTCCCAGCGGAACGGCGATCGTCAGCGAGTTGGTCGCAAAGATGCGTGGAGCCAGCGCCGCGCCCGCATCGACGACATGGCGCATCGTCGCCACGTTGGCCGACGCGAACACGTCACCAGGTGCGCCCTGCAGAATCTGCTCGCGCAATGAGCCGGTGCCTGCCAGGTTCAGCTGGACATCGATGCCGGGGTTCGTGTTCTCGAAGGCGACCTCAATCGCCGCGAATGCATCGCTCAGCGATGCCGCGCCCATCACCAGCACGGTGTCACGTCCGTCTGATGTCATGCACGAACTCGACATGAGCACAAGGCACAGCATCGCAGCGGCGGCGATCACTCTCATGCTGCTCCTCGTACGACTGCTAGTCTCGATGAGAGTAGCGCTCGATCTCTCGTACCGTAGTCTCGTTGTAACTAGTTGCGCGGTCCGACTACCTTCTCTGGATGGCAACGCCGGATCTCTCGCTGACCGAGTGGGTCGTGCTGGCACTCGTCGCCGAAGGTCCTAGCCATGGTTTCGCCATCGGCCGTGAGCTGCAACCCGACTCTGACCTCGGTCGAATTCTCACCGTTCACCGACCTTTGGTCTATCGGGCTCTGGACCGGCTGAGCGACGCGACACTCATCGAACAAGTGGGCACCGAGCCCGGCGCCGC
This sequence comes from Acidimicrobiales bacterium, assembly GCA_041688925.1. Classification (GTDB taxonomy): domain Bacteria; phylum Actinomycetota; class Acidimicrobiia; order Acidimicrobiales; family UBA10347; genus UBA10347. The sequence goes on from JBDNHG010000682.1 coordinate 1,045, forward strand.
TGGCCCCAATCGCACGGTGATGCGAGCCAGCCGCCGGGGTCGAGCCGCGCTGAAACGTTGGTTCATCACGCCGGTCGACCATGTGCGTGATCTGCGCATCGAGTTCCTGCTCAAGCTTCGCCTGACCGAACGGGTCGGCCGCGACGCAGGTGCGCTGATCGCTGCCCAACGAGCCGAACTCGAACCCACCCTGTCGACCCTTGCCGAACCTGGCGATCAACACGATGTCGTCGACCGCTGGCGACAACACAACGCCGCAGCCGCACGCAACTTCCTCGACAGCCTCACCTGAACAACATCAGTGCCAGGGAACCCAGCGGATGGGCGACGCATCTGTTGCAGGGTTCCTCGGGTCATGCGGTTTTGGAGCTACGCGCTCTTCCTATCCGCTGACCCTCCAGGTACAGAATCAGTCCCGGTCGGGGCAGGTGCGGGTATTTAGTCGATGCCGTGCTCGACTGCGTAACGCATGAGCTCGTTCTTGCGGTTGAGATGCAGTTTGGCCAGGATATTGCGCACGTGGTTCTCGACCGTCTTCTCGGCGATGAAGAGTTCTTCGCCGATCTCGCGGTACGTGTGACCCCGAGCAACATGCTGGAGCACCTCGCGCTCTCGGACGCTGATTGCCTCGCCAGGCGCTTCGGCCTTGCTGACCCGGCGGAACTCGGTCGCGACCCTGATGCCTCCGCCGTTGGGCATGTTCAAATCGCACAACACGAGATCAGGTTTGGTCGCGTTGATCACCTCGACGGCCTCGGCACCGTCGCCGGCCTCGTCGACTACCTCGAAATTGTCACCAAGGTCGGCCCGCACACCGGCCCGCCATATCTGATGATCATCGGCAATCACCACTCGTACCGCTGCTAGCGAACCCACAAGCGAACCTCCGTACCTCGCCCGAGTTTGCTGGGTATCTCAACCCGGCCACCAATCGCCTCGATGCGACCGGTGATCGATTCTTTCAGACCAATACGTTTCGTAACAGTCTCTGGGTCGAAGCCCACCCCGTCATCCTTGATCGAGACGAAAATGCCATCATCGAAGTCGGGTTCGACATAGACAACGACCTGTTCGGCCTCGGCATGTTTGCCCGCATTTGCCAGCGCCTCACTGACAGCACCGGTGATGGCCTCGATGACCTGTGGCGTTGGCTCATCGAGGTCGTCGGCGATGATCACCTCGACTCGTCCGCCATGGCGCCGTTCATAGAGCGCCGCCGCGCTGCGCAGTGACGCCGTCAACCCCGGCTGTGAGCTCTTCACGCCCGCCAAATAGTCACGCAGGTCACGCTCTTGGTCCCGAGCGAGGCTCGCCAAATCGGTGTCTGTCGACCGGCGTTGGATGACCGCCAGCGTCTGCAACACACCGTCGTGTAGCCGCACCGCGATCTCTTCACGAGCGTGCACTCGCGAAATCTCGGCCTCGGCCGAGCGCAGCCGACCAGCGATGTAGCCCGCGATCAAGGCGGTCAGGATGTACAAACCAGCCTTGGACGACGCGGTGACGCCCCAGCCGGCAAACCCGGTACCACCGTCGTTCAACCCCTCGCCGACGAAGCTCGTAACCGAGAGGGCAATGGCGGCAACCACCGCCCACCTGCGTCCGAACACGATGCCGGCAGCTACGAGTCCGGCGGCCGGCCACGCCCACGGCAACGACTGAGGACGCATGTCGTTGTACACATAGCCGTCGCCGATCAAGAGCAACGCGGCAATGGCGAGTTCGATGATGACCATCAGCCCGC
>JBDNHG010000683.1:0-2060 GCA_041688925.1 Acidimicrobiales bacterium
GGTCCCGACCGACAAGGGGTATCGCTACTTCATCGATTCGCTGATGGGGCCATCGAGTCTCGACTCGGCCAAGAACCAACGAATAAGCGAATTCTTTGCCCACTCACACGGCGAACTCGAACGAATTTTGCGCGACACGAGCCGGCTGCTCGCCGGTGTTACCGACTATGCAGCCGTGGTCGTTGCTCCCAATCCTGACGTCGCCAAGGTCCGCGCTGTACAACTCGTGTTACTCGAGCCTCGCGTCGTACTGCTGGTCGTCGTGTTGTCGAACGGCGGAATAGAGCGCCGTACCTTCGAGTTGGATGCCGACATGACCGAGGAGCAGGTGCACGCGGCCCAACAGTTGCTTGCGCCGGCAATGATCGACGGCGCCGATACCGCTGCTCAATCGAGTGCCGATCCTGCTGTCGACCGGTTGGTCGCAGATGCGCTTTCTTCGCTCGATGACGCCGACACGGCCGACGGCCGAGTCCACGTCGGAGGCCGCTCGTCGGTCGCCGGCGTCTTCAATGCGACCGAAACAGTGGCACAAGTGCTGCAGCTCTTCGAGCGGCAGCTGCTTGTCGTGACGTTGCTCAAAGACGTCCTCGATCGTGGCCTTCGGGTGGCAATCGGCGCAGAAACCGGGGTACAGAACCTGAACGATTGTTCGTTGGTGGTGGCCCCATACCAGGTGCAAGGGGCCGACGCCGGTTCGATCGGCGTTCTCGGCCCAACCCATATGAACTATCCCCAGGCGCTCGCCGCAGTCGCGGTTATCTCCAATCAACTCGGCGAACATCTAACACGCGGTTAATCAATGTCTAACTATTACGACCTGCTCGGCGTTGCGCGCTCAGCCTCACCCGACGAGATAAAGAAGGCGTACCGACAGCTGGCGCGCGAGCTTCATCCCGATCGCAATCCCGGCGACGCCGAAGCCGAGGCGAACTTCAAGGAAGTCGCCAAGGCGTATGAAACGCTCAGCGACAACGAACGTCGCGCGCAGTACGACCGTTTCGGCGAGTCAGGACCCGGTGGCGGCGATGGTGCCGGCTTCGGCGACATCTTCGACGCGTTCTTTGGCGGCCAGAGCCCATTCGGTGGCGGCTTCAGCGGCCAACAGGCGCAGCGCGGTCCGGCACGCGGCGATGATCTCGAAGTCGTCGTCGACGTGCCCTTCGAGGACGCTGTGCTCGGTTCCGCTCAACCGGTCGAACTGCGCACGCACGTGCCGTGCGAGCCATGTGAAGCCACCGGTGCCGTCGATGGATCAAAAGTCGTGTCGTGTGAGACCTGTGGCGGAGTCGGCCAGGTGCGCCAAGTAAGGCGTTCGATCCTCGGCCAAATGGTCTCGACCGGAACCTGTCCTACATGCGAGGGCGCCGGTGAGACAATCGAGTCTCCTTGCACCGTCTGCCACGGACAGGGCCGCATCGTCGACGACCGTTCCTACACCGTCGACATCCCCGCCGGCGTCGATACAGGCGCCACGCTTCGTCTGAGTGGCCGAGGCGCTGTGGGCAGGCGAGGCGCCGGATTCGGTGATCTCTACGTGCGGGTGCGGGTGCTTCCTCACGAACGATTCCAGCGCGACGGCACCGACCTGGTAACCGAACTGGGAGTGCCAATGACGGTGGCGGCGCTCGGTGGCGATCTCGAGATTGACACGCTCGAAGGCACCGAGACGATCGCCGTCGATGCGGGCACGCAGACCGGCAAAGTGTTTCGCCTCAAGGGGCAGGGCGTGCCAAGCTTGCAAGGCGGTCGCCGTGGCGACATTCGTGCCATCGCCATCGTTATGACACCCGAAAAGCTCTCCGAAAAAGAAGAAGAATTGCTGCGCGAGTTTGCGACGCTACGCGGCGACGAACTGAACGAAAGCCGCTCGCTGCTTGGCCGTATTCGCTCCGCGCTCAGCTGACATCGTTCGATGGCTCCTGATCTTCGTTCGCAGTCGGGCCCCCATGTCTTTGTCGACGACCTCGAACGCGTCGAGCTGAGCGACGACGATCGCCATCACCTCACGCGGGTGCTGCGGTTGCGCGATGGCGACCTGCTGACGCTGTCCGACGCTA
>JBDNHG010000684.1:0-2654 GCA_041688925.1 Acidimicrobiales bacterium
CTCAGTTCGTGTGAGGCGTCGGAGACGAATCGCTGTTGCCGAGCGCTTGAGGACTCGAGCCGGTCGAGCATGGCATTCATCGTGACCGCCAGCTTGCCGATTTCGTCGCGGCTTGCTGGCTCTGGCACTCGGCGGTGAAGCCCGGTGCCGCCGATCTCGGCAACTTTGGCGCGGATCGCCTCAACGGGACGCAAAGTCCGGCCGACGACACCCCAGACGGTCGCAGCGACAAGGAGCAACAAGATCGGCGAGCCGACCAAGGCCGCGGTCTTGAATGTGTTGAGCACATCGTTGAGCTCGTCGATTGTCTGGCCGACGATGATCGTCAGCTCGGACTCGTCGTCGGGAGCGGTGATGTAAACACGGAACGGTTCGCTGCTGATCGGTAGCTCGTTGGGGCCAACACTGAAGAACGAGCCGGCACGACCATCGATGATCTGTTCGCGTGCGACATTTTCACTGGCGGCAACGACGGTGCCGTCGGCTTCGATGACCTGCACGAACGCTTCGTCATCCTCGGCGATGGCAATCGCGTCGAGTTCGTCGATGTCGTCGCCTTCGTCGATGTATGCCTCGATATCTTCTGCCCGAAGCTCGAGGGTCGCGTCGACATTGTCGAACATTGCCTGTCTCAACAACCCGAACGGTGGATTCAGGCTAAAAGCGCAAGCGCGACGGCGACAATGAGCGTGGCACCAATCGTGGCCCTGGCGCGCACCGAGCTGAGGAACGCCCGAATCACTCGCCGGTCTCGCTCAACCGATATCCAGCGCCACGGACCGTTTGGATCGAAGCCTTGTCGAATGGTAAATCAATCTTCGTGCGCAAATGACGAACGTACACCTCGACGATGTTCGGGTCGCCATCGAACTCATAGTCCCAAACATGATCGAGCACGTCCTGTTTCGACACCACCTGGCCGGCGTTGGCCAGCAAATATTAGAGAACCGAGAACTCACGGGCCGTCAACTCGAGTTCCACTTCGCCACGCCACACTTGATGCGCCGAAGGGTTCAGCCGCAGCGAGCCGGCCGACATCTCGACCGGTCGTTCTGAACGACCTCGGCGCAGCAATGCTCGCAGCCGCGCGACCAACACGAGGTGCGAGAACGGCTTGCGCAAGAAATCATCGGCGCCGGTATCAAGCGCTTCGGCCTCGTCGAGGTGGCCATCCTTTGCGGTCAACATCAATACCGGTGTCCAGTCGCCCGCGTCTCGCAACTGGGCGCATATCTGGTAGCCGTTGAGACCTGGCAACATGATGTCGAGCACAATCACGTCATAGTTGTTTTCCGCAGCCATCCATCGGCCGTCGGTCCCATCGAGGGCGATATCAACCGCGAACCCATCAGACTCGAGTCCGCGCTTGAGCGATGCCGCCAGCTTCTTCTCATCTTCAACAACAAGGACTCTCATGGCCTGCCTTTGGCGTAGGGGTCAAGCATGGCACCGACATGCTGAAGGGATCCTGAATTGCAGTTCGTCATTGTCGAGTTGAAAGCCAAGAAGGGTTCGAGAGCTGCTGGGGTCGATGTTCCGAGAAACAGACCCCAGCAGCTCTCCATGGTCACCGGGCCTCAGGAGGGGAGTCAGCCCGGTGACACGAAAGGTGTTCCGCAGTTACAACAAGCCGACAACAAAAGCTATGAGTCCGGCGACCGCGAGGCTGGCGAGCACTCCCGGATTCGACGCTAGTTCCCGGGTCGGGTCGCCGCCGCATCCTCTGCCAAGCACGCCTCGGCGATAGGCGTCGAGGCCGTGGTAGAGAGCGAGTGCCGCGGCTCCAGCGAGAGCGAACGCCAATGGACCGGCGATTGCGGCAGCCACCATCGAGCCGTAGACCCACAGCGCAAAGAAGAGAGCGCTGAGCACTTGGGCGTCGAAGAGTGATCGCCGCAAGAAGCGGGGGGTGTAGATCGCGAGCGTGGGGCAGTGTGCTGCTGCTGAGTCGCCAAGCAGCACAACCTCCGAATGGCGCTTTGCGAGCGCCATGAGCATCGCTGCCCAGAAGACTGCGATCAGAAGGCTCAGCGGCGCCGCCACGCCGATGGCGACAGACCCGGCGAGTATTCTCAGCACAAAGCCGGCGGCGAGAGCGACGACGTCGACTATGGGCACATGTTTCAGAGTGACCGAGTACGCCCCAGTGAGCAGCAAGTAGCTTGCGACGACGACAGCGAGTCCGAACGACACGACCGCTGCGAGTAACAGGGCAGCACCAGCGCACATCGCTGCTGTGGCCAATGCGACAGCCGGATGCACTTCGCCGGACGCAATCGGCCGGTTGCGCTTTGTCGGGTGGTGGCGGTCACGTTCTCGATCGAGCGTGTCGTTCAGCAGATAGACGCTGCTCGCAGCGAGGCAGAATGCCGTGAATACCGCTATCGCGCCGCCAACCTGGGCAAGGCCGAGCGACAAGACGGCGAGGCCGGGGACGATGAGCACAGCCAGGTTTTTCGCCCACTGATACGGGCGTGCGGTCGTCAGCAACCCTCGGGCGACGATTGGGGTCGACCGGTGAGCTGATGGTGCAACTGGCAGTGCGCTCGGAGATGGCACGGCGAGTGTTTCGGTGATCGTGATGGCCATGGTGGGTCCTGGGGGAGGAGGTGGTGTGTGTGCATGGTGACTGAGCGCACCTGAAGGGAAACCGA
>JBDNHG010000685.1:0-3609 GCA_041688925.1 Acidimicrobiales bacterium
CGCAACGGTTGCGTTCATCATCTTGTTGGTTACGACGAGCGGCAGCGGATGGTCCGGCTACGCCGTGGCAGCAGCCGAGGCAGCAATGGTTGGTGGTGTGGCTGACTGGTTCGCCGTGACGGCATTGTTCCGCCATCCACTCAGGCTGCCGATCCCGCATACGGCGATCATCCCGAACCGCAAAGACCAGATCGGCGAGTCGCTGGGCGAGTTCGTCCAAGACAATTTCTTGCAGCCAGACGTGCTGCGCGAGCGACTGGCAGCATCTGATCTGGCAGGCCGCATCGGCAACTGGCTTCAGGTTCCTGGCAATGCCCGCCGGGTCGGCGACCAAGCCTCGACCGTGCTCGGAAGCGCCATCGAGGTGCTGCGCGACGACGAGATCCAGTCGTCGGTCGAGGGCTATATCAGTCGCAAGGTCGACGAGTTCGAGCCAACTCCCATTGCAGCCAGGCTCGTCGAATTCGCCATCGAAGGCGGCCATCACCATGTGGTCTTCGACGCTGGGCTCGAAGGGCTGCGCAACGTGCTCTACGACAACAAGGCCGTGATGCGCAAACGCCTCGCCAACGAATCACCGTGGTGGGTACCCGAGCCGGTCGACGACCGCATCTTCGACAAGATCTACGCGGCCATCAACTCATTCATCGACGACGTCACCGCCAACCCAAACCACGAGTTCCGCCGAAATCTCGATACCCGCATCGCTGCGATGGCCGACCGGCTTCGCGAGTCACCCGAGCTTCGCGACCGGACCCATGAATTGAAAGCGGAACTGTTGGCCCACCCCGCCACCCGCGAATGGACTGCCGGCTTGTGGGGCAACATGAAAGAAGCGCTGCTGCTCGCCGCCGACGATCCAACCAGTGAGCTGCGCATACGCATCCACGCGGCCGCTCTCAGCGCTGGCGAATCGTTGCGCGACGATCCGGTACTGCGTGACAAGGTCAACAACTGGCTGGTCGGCGCCGTGGCCCACCTGGCTGGCGAGAGTCGCACCGAGATCGCAGATCTGATCGCCTCGACCGTGGCCGGCTGGGACGCCGACGACACGAGCGAACGCATCGAGCTGCAGGTCGGTCGTGATCTTCAGTACATCCGCATCAACGGCACCGTCGTCGGCGGCCTGGTCGGCGTATTCATCCACGCCATAGCCCAACTGCTCGGCTAACGCCACCGGCTCGGCCCGAATGGCGTGGGCTAACCCGCGCCGGGAAGCAGCCAGATCTCAACCGACCGAGACTCAGGGAAGACCACCTGTGCCGCCGCAGCGATGTCGGCAACGGTCAGATCGACAGCGAGCTGGCTTCGGTCGCGAAACTCGCCCGCGGGGCGATCGCTGTAGCGGCTATGGAACAGCAGTAGGTCAAGCCAGTCGTCGTTGTTGAAAAAGCGGTATTGCTCGACCAGCTGGTCGACCGCAAGCTCGAGATATTGCGGATCGAAGTCACCAGCTCGGATGCGAGCCAGTTCGTTGCGAATCGCCTGCGATACCTCTTCGACTCGTTCTGGATCTGACTCGATCTCGATGATCGTGTCGACCCATGACTTCGGTTCAGCAATGACGCTGATCGACGCGTTCGGCGAATAGCTGGCGCCCAATTGTTCTCGAATCAGATCACGCAGACGCGCATTCACGATGAGCTCGAGCGCCTGGGCCGTGACCGTGGCTTCGAGCGTGAACGGGTACGGCGATTCCCAGTTGATGCGCACTCGGCCCTGGTCACCGACACCTGCTTCGACCGTCGCCACCAGGTTCTCTTCGGGTATGCCAGGATCGCGATCGATCGGAGACTCTCTGCGACCAGAGTCGGGCAAGGTGCCCAAGTAGCGAGCCCCAAGATCGATGAGTTCCTCAGCGTCGAAGTCGCCAACAACTGCGAAGGTGAAATCGCCCGCGTCGGCGAAACGATCCTGATAGGCCTCGAGCAGGAGGTCTCGATCAAGGGTGTCGAGGTCATCGAGCGTCGGGATCAGCCGGAACCAAGGGCTGTCGCCATATCGCAGCCGCCACAACTCGAGGTCGGCCGCTATCGCAGGACTCGTCTCAGGATGCTCGGCAACCGGCCGCCATTGCTCGTCGAATTGACGCAGCTGGAGGTCAGTGATCATCGACTCGGTCATTTGCAGATGCACGAGCTGAAAGATGGTCTCGAGATCGTCGGTTGAGCCCTCGCCAAACAATTGCTCTTCAGAACGTCCGATCGAGGTGCTCAGCGTGGCCAGCGAGCCAGAGAGCAACCTATTCAGCGAGACCACATCGACCGACTCGAAGCCGCTTCCGGCGACCAGGCTTGCGGTGCGGTCGAGCAGCGGCACTTCGGGCCCTTCGATGGCGAAGAACCCACCAGGGCTCTCTGCTCGCAGCCGCACGATGTTCTCAGTGATCCGCGTGTTGCGGAAGATCAGTCGGGCACCGTTCTCGTACGTCACGATCGTGGCGTCGAGGGGCTCAATCCGTTGACGATCGACAACCGCCGCTGGCTCGGGGCGTTGCAGCAGCTCGGTCGCTGTCTCGCTGCTCAGGTCGTACTCGTCGACGACCCTGGTCACAACCGAGTCGTAGATCGCAGCGAGTGTCTCAGGCATCGGCACCAATGGCTCGACGCTCTCGGGAGCGACGAGCAGCACATAGGGTTCGCTGTCGAGGACGTCGAACAAGAATCGTTGCGCATCTGCCACGGTGATCGAGTCGAACACCTCGGTGGCAATTGCGAGTTGGTCATCGGGTGCGACGAGCACATCACGCCCAAGCGCAGTTTGCACGAGATCACCCGTTATGGCGGCGTCTTGGCGAGTGTCGCTCTCGGAGTACAGCTGGGCAATGACCACACGCAATCCGTCGAGCTCGCGCTGCAGTTCGTCATTAGTGAATCCGAACTGACGGGCCTGTTCGATCTCAACCAGCAGCTCTTCGAGCGCCTCTCCCAAGTCGTCGGCCGATGCGGTCGCCGACATGCTTGCCAGCTGGGTCGCAGCGGTGAGTCCGCCCAAGCCAGCATTGGCGCTGAGGAAGACGCTTTGGCCCCCTTGCACCCGCTCGAACAGGCGGTTGTTGAGCATCGCCATCGTTATCTGCTGGACCGCACCTTCGCGCAACCCCGACTGTGTCGTCGACAGCGGATCGGCAAGCCGCCACAACACCTGGATCTCAGCCCGCTGAATCTCGCTGTCGGTCAGCACGTCGAAAACCGGCTCGGTCAACGACCCGGTGGCGTCGACGAAATCGAGCGGCTCGGTCAACGGTTCGGACGGCGGCTGCACAAAAGTTGCGCCGATGCGTTGCTCGATGTCCGCGACGTTGAAATCACCAACGGCGATCACCGTCATGAGTTCGGGTCGATACCAACGTTCGTAGAACGTCCGCAGTTCAGCAGCGGTCATGGCGTCGATGACCTCGGCTGACCCGATTGGTTCGCTAGCCAAATAGTCAGTTCCAGCGAACAATATCTCGCGGATCTGCACGCCCATCCGACCCGACAACGGCTCGACAGCTCGACGATGTTCTTCGCGGACCACGCCCCGTTCATCAGCGACGTCGCCGGGATCAATGGACGCAGCGGTTGCCCACTGATACAGCACATCGAGGCCGAGTTGGAGCGTGTCAGC
>JBDNHG010000686.1:0-12595 GCA_041688925.1 Acidimicrobiales bacterium
AGTACGGTGCAGAGATGACCGAGATGTGTAAGGAGGGAGCCGATGGACACACCCGGTGTTGGTGGCCCGTCGACCACGATGACTACACGGCGTACCACTACGACGAGTGGGGTCGCCCGACCCTTGCCGACGACCGCCTGTTCGAGAAGATCTGCCTCGAAGGCTTTCAGTCAGGCCTCTCGTGGATCACTATTCTTCGCAAACGCGAGAACTTCCGCGCCGCGTTCGCCGACTTCGACATCGAGTTGCTTGCCGACTTCGACGAACCCGACGTCGACCGGCTGCTGCAAGACGCTGGCATCGTGCGCCATCGGGGCAAGATCGAAGCCACGATCAACAATGCCGCTCGGGCGCTCGAGATGATCGACGAGTTTGGTTCGGTCAAAAACTACGTCTGGCAGTGGAGGCCAGCAGCCCGCGAGCCCGATCTGAAGGAACCTGAGCTGATCGTGCCCAACCAGACGGCAACGTCAGTGGCGCTGAGCAAGGACCTCAAGAAGCGTGGCTGGAAGTTCTTCGGCCCGACGACCGCCTACGCGTTCATGCAGGCCATGGGTCTGGTCAACGACCATGTCGAAGACTGCGAGTGGCACGCCATCTGCGCCGCCGAGCAAGCCGCCGTCAACCCCTGACCGGATCTAGTTGGGGTATTGGGCGGTGCGTTAGGCGGTGGGGGCGAGGAGGGCACAGCCCCAGTCGTCGAGCGTCGTGCGATCGACAACCTGTGCGTCTATGTCGGCGAGCAGTCGTTCGAACTGGTCGTCGAGAAAGCCGCTGACGATCACGAACTTGTCGGCCCGCTCGACGAGGTCGGGCATGATCGGCGAGAGATCACCGACGACAATGTTGGCAACGACAACGTCGTAACGACTGGTGAGGGCAGCTACCGCGTCGGTGCGAAGCCTGACTCGGTCAGCATCACCGTTGGCTTCGACATTGGCGGCGGCAACCTCGATGATGTCATAGTCGAGATCGATGCCGAGCACGTGCCGAGCGCCGAGTCTTGCGGCGGCGACAGACAGAATGCCCGTGCCGCAACCCACGTCGAGCACCCGATCGCGGGGCTGGATGGTCGATCGCATCATGGTCAGCGCCAGGCGGGTGGTGGGGTGGTGCCCCGATCCGAATGCTCGCCCCGGATCGATCGACAGATCGCTCAGCTCAGGATCCCACGTTGCCCATAACGCGGGGTCGTGCCAGGGGGCGTGGATGACGAAGCCGGCGACCTCGATTGGTTCGATCCACTTCATCCATTCGTCGCGCCATGCGCCTTCGTCGCCGGTGCTCTCGAGCCGACACGGCCAGCGCTCGCTGAGCACCGAACGAGCGGCCAGCGCAAGATCATCGTCGGCAAACCCGGCGACCAGCGTCAGTTCGCCGATCGAGCGCTCTTCGATTGCGTTGGCGCCGAGCTGAAAAAGCCAGTCGCTACAGGCATCGATGTCGGCTTCGTCGACCCGAACGACCAAGACTCCCATTGTTGCGTTAGCCGTACCGTTCGATCAGAACGGTGTTCGCAATCGGCCAGGCATCGACGGCCCAGGTACCAAAGACCTCGCTGGACAGCGATGCGCCGATCAGGCGACGAGTCGGGTCGACCCAGAAGAATGAACCCGAACCGCCGAAGTGACCAAAGGTCGTGGGGTCGTGACGAATGCCGGTCCAGTGGGGGCTCTTGTTGCCGCGGATCTCGAAGCCCAACCCCCACAGGTTGGGGTCGGAGGGGCCGAAGCCGGGCAACACACCCTTCAGCTCAGGAAAGACTGGTGAGGTGGCTTGGGTCAGCGTCTCGGCGGCGATCAGCGTGGGGTTGAGCAGTTCGCGTCCGAAGGTCAGCAGATGATTGACCGATGCCTTCATGCCATGTGCGGGTGATCCGGCTGCATGGAATCCGTCGAGGCCGAGGGGTTCGATGACCGCCTCGGTCAGATAGTCGACGAACGGTATGCCAGCCGCGGCTTCGAGATGTTTCGCCAACGTCTCGATTCCGGCGTTCGAGTAGATACGACGGCTTCCTGGCTTGAACGTATGGCTGGCGTCAGACTCGAAACCGAGGCCCGAAGCATGGGCCATCAGGTGCCGTATCGTCGAGCCTGCGGGGCCGGCAGGGTCGTCGAGCGTGATCGTGCCCTCTTCGATCGCGATCAGTGCTGCGTAACAGGTGAACAGCTTCGACACCGACGCGATGCGAGTGATCCAGTCGAGGTCGCCGGTCGCCCCGATCAGGTGCGATTCATCGGCGATAGCGAGCACGCATTTGCCAGGCCACGTCGCGGTCAGTACCGCAAGGTCCGCCACCTCGTCAGTCATGTGGTCTCAATTCTGAACCACGGAAGGAAGAACTGCACACAGGGACCGACGGCAATGGCCATCCAGATCGTGCCGAAGCCGGCAACGCCACCGAGCACAATGCCCACAGCCAATGCGGTGAGTTCAACCGCAGTCCGCGCTTTCCAGGTCGCGATGCCTCGCCGATTGAGGGCTGTCATGATGCCATCGCGAGGGCCGGGGCCGACACCGGCTCCTAAGTAGAGGCCAGATCCGACGCCGAGCACGACTGGCGCTGCGGCGAGCATCAACACCCGAACCAGCATGTTGTCGAGGTCGGGGATGATGGCTAATACAACATCGGCAATCGGCCCGATGATGACAACATTGAGCACCGTCCCGAGACCCAGCGGCTCGTCGAGCAGCCAGAGCGCACCGAGCAACACCACACCGGTCAGCGATATTGTCGTGCCCAGGCTCAGACCGGTTTTCTCGGCGGCGCCTTCAGAGAAAACGGTCCATGGGCTGGCGCCCAACTTGGGTTCGACCGTCATTGCGAGCGCAACGGCGAAAAGGCACAGACCGACCAACAATTGCACCACGCGACGAGCTCGGGGCTGACTGATTCGCAGAAAATGAAATCCGGCAAACGGTCGACTTATGGGAACGGTGGTGGTCATTCGTTGGGGAGGTGCCCAGCCCGGTGGCCGCCCTTCCAGTCTTCCATCTTGGGCGATTCGCCGGCCCCGCCAAGCATATTGAGCTGTGGCGCCTCTCGCATGCTGCGTTTCATCTCTGCGAACCCAGGGAAACTCGCCAGGGTGGTCACGGCTTCCCAGAGCGGCAAGGCATCTTCGTCGGCAGGCACTCGGCTGATGACCGGGCCGAAGAACGACAGCCCATCGGGTGGCTGGAACGTGATGATCGGGGTGCCGACATCGCGTCCGGTACGCGAGAGTGCGAGTTCGGTTTCGTCGTCGAGCAGCTGATCCCATGCTGTGTCATCAGCCGCGGCAGCGAACCGGGTATCGAGCCCGGCGGCGGTCAGACACGCAGCGACCGCATCGGTGGTGCCGAGTGCCTCTCGAGCAGCTTTGGCGTTGCTCTTGTCGACGTTGTAGTAGCTGTCGCCGTAGGCGGTGTACAGAGCCCCGAGCGGCTCGGGACCAAGCTCGTCGCGAACGTTGGCGGCGACGCGCAACATACGCAGGCCCGCCGTGTGCCCATGTTCGTACCCGGCGGGAAATTCAGTTGCGTAGTCCTTGGCCTTGTTGATGAGCCGCAAGCTGATGAATCGCCATTCGACGGTGTAGTCAGACTGTGCGACCACCTTCTCTACCCAGCGCGAGGTGATCCAGGCGAAAGGGCACACGGGATCGAAAAAGAACTCAATATCGGCAGCCGAAGAGGTCGTCATCTCCTGAACGTAGCAGCCGAGGCGCTCGCTACCCCGCCCGGTTTGGGTGCCGAGAAACGTCGCCGAGCTTCCGGGGGCGACGCCCTGGGTTCACGTCGCCCCCGGTGTGCTCAGGGGGAGAACCGCGTGCTTGGATCACGGCGGCTCACTGAACGACGCGGACGTCGGTGCTAGGGGAAGCACGTTGTCCACGCGTGTGTCGGGTGCCGATCCCCGCGCCGTAAAGCGTCGAACTCGGCAACCCGTCTCTAGGTAGACGTCTGGGCTCACCATTTTGTTGCGAACTTTCTCGGCGAACTCTTGCTTGGTCAGAGTTCGCTTTTGCGGATCTTGCCTAGAGCGGTCTTGGGCAGCGAGTCGACCACAACGAGTTCTTTGGGCGAATACCAGACCGGCAGGTCGGCTCGCACATGATCGCGGATCTCGTCCAGTGCTGGCGTTTGGTCGCCGTCGACCACGATGAACGCCACGAGCCGGTGGCCCCACTGGGGGTCAGGACGTCCAACGACGGCTGCCTCGGCAATTGCGGGATGCAGTTCGAGTATCCGCTCGACACGGTGTGGCCACACGTTCTCGCCGCCGGTGATCAGCATGTCGCCGGCGCGGCCGTCGATCCAGAGACGTCCGTCGGCATCGATGCGGCCGAGGTCGCCGGTCGTAAACCAGCCATCGGCAGTGAATGGCTCAACCTCACCATCACGGGTGCGGTACGCCCGCAGCAAGAGATCGGCGCGGATTTCGATCTCGCCGTTTGGTGCGGCGCGCAGCTCGACGCCGTCGAGGGGATAGCCGCCGTAGACGCAACCCGAACCGGTTTCGGTCATGCCATAGGTGGCGATGACGTGGTCGGGCAGATCGGGTGGAGGAGCCGCCCCGCCGATGAGGATCTTGCGGAACCGATGCACGTCGACCTGGTTCAATGCCCTGGTCACCAGCGAAACGAGCGTCGCCCCTTCGGCTGCGGCTCGGTCGGTGGCGGCGGGGTCGAACTGCTCGTGCACCACCAGCTCGGTGCCGGTGATGAGCGCCCGAGCAATCACAGCAAGGCCGCCGATGTGGGCGGGAGGCAGGCATGCAAGCCAACAATCGGTCGTTGGATCTGCGCCTAACCCATCGCTGGTCGCATGGGCCGACGCGGCAACGGAGCGGTGGGTGTGGATGACGGCCTTGGGGTCGCCAGTCGTGCCAGAAGTGGCAACGACGATCGCGTCGCCAGCGGTTACGGGCTCGCCACCATCGAGCGCGCGGCGCTCGCCGTCTGATGTGATGACCGCGGTCGGCCGAACCACAGCGATGACTCTGTCTGCTTCGGCTCGCGGCAGCCGCTGATCGAGCGGGAATGCAGCGTCGCCGCTGTCCCACACGCGCTGAAGCGCATCGACGAACCCTTGCCCTGCCGGCAGGTCGAGCATCACCAGTTCAACCATCAGGATGCTCCGCGCACGTCATGGGGTGTTAGAGAGATAGGCGCTGAGGCGTTCGCCGGCGCTGCCTTCGAATGAAGCGAGCACGATCTCAAGGGGTGCCGACCACAGAGCGCCACCGTAGTGCAGATGAACTTTGACCTCGCTGCCGCCTTGAACCAGTGGTTCGAGCACGGCGGTCAAGACCCATGCAGCATGATCTCGTCTGTCAGTTTCGGCTCGTTCGAAGCGCACCGACGTCTCGTTGAGTTCGGTGCGCACCATACGAAGCCGCTTCGACCGGGCGAGCGGACCCAAGCGAGCTCGCAAGGTGACGAGCCAAGCAGCATGGCCATTTGCCTTGCCATCAGGCTCGACGGCGGCGACCAGTGACAACCACGACGAGTACGTCGTCAGGTCGGCGAGTGCCGCCATCGTCGCCTCGGGCGGCGCGTCAACCGTTGCTGAGATTGTGCGATCCACCCGTTGATTGTGCTCGATTCTCTCCGCTTCCCCACGGGTGAGCGGATACTCTCATTTTGTGATCGAAGAGCCGGCGGTGTCCATCGACGATGTGCGGGACGCAGCGAAACGCATCGATGGCGCCGTCGAGCGCACACCACTGACCCACTCGCGGACGTTGTCAGAGATCGTTGGCGCCACGGTTCACCTCAAGTTCGAGAATCTGCAATACACCGGGTCGTTCAAAGGCCGGGGCGCACGCAACCGCCTGCTCAACGTTGCTCCCGGAACGGGCGTCATCGCCATGTCGGCCGGCAACCATGCCCAAGGCGTGGCCTATCACGGCTCGTTGCTCGGGCTCGAGACGACAATCGTGATGCCCGAGAACACGCCGTTCGTCAAGGTGGCTCGCACTCGAGATCTTGGCGCCACCGTCGAACTTGCCGGCGCCGACGTGATGGGAGCAGCGGTCGAGGCACGCAAGATCGCTGCCGAACGTGGCCTCGAGTTCATCCACCCCTTCGATGACCCGGTCGTCATTGCCGGCCAGGGCACGGTGGGTCTCGAGATGCTCGAACAAGAACCCGAACTCGACGTGATCCTGGCCGCTGTCGGCGGTGGAGGACTGGCGTCTGGCATCGCGATCGCGGCCGCAGATCATCATCGCCCGGTGCGGGTCGTTGGCGTACAAACCGAGCGATACCCATCAATGGCCGACGCGCTGGCAGGTCGAGCATCGACTGCGGTGGCGGGCTCAACTGTCGCCGACGGCATCGCTGTCGGCGAGCCAGGCACCATCACCCAGAAGATTCTGCGAGATCACAATGTGCAGATCCTGGTCGTCAGCGAGGCGGCGATCGAGGAAGCCATAGCGATGTTGCTCGAGATCGAGAAGACGGTTGTCGAAGGAGCCGGTGCCGCTCCGCTTGCTGCGTGCATCGAGTACCCCGAAGTGTTTGCCGGACAACGCGTTGGTCTCGTCCTCTGCGGCGGGAACATCGACCCGCGAACCTTGTCGAGCGTGACGCTGCGAGGTCTGGCCAACCAGGGCCGCCTGAATCGCATTCGTGTCGAACTCGATGATGTGCCCGGCCGACTGGCCCAGGTGGCGTCGATCATCGCTTCGGCGCGAGCCAACGTGGTGCAGGTCGATCATGACGGCCTTGGATCAACCGGTGCACGCAGCGCGCTGCTCGAGATGCGTATCGACACCATCGACTTCGAACACGCCGAACAAGTACTCGCTGCGCTCATCGCCGATGGTATTCAGGCGTCGCTGCTTCCCTGGTAGGCCCGCCGCCGGTGCGCCCATGGGAAACCAGCGCTAGCCACACCCAATACCCTTGCAAACAATGCAGAGCGAATGCGTACGGCTCAACGGGGACAGTGATGGTGATGTTGACGGGGACATTGACCCGATCGAGCTCGGTGCCCGCACCGGGTTGCTGTGGAGTCGCCATGGCCGCGTGCTCGCTGGCATTGGTGAGGTCGCCCGGATTCGTATCGAGCGTCCTGACGGCGCCGCCGAGGCCCAAGAGCGACTTCGCTCGTTCGTCGGCGCCAACGAACTCGATTGCCCCGCGTCGGGCGCCATGGCATTCGGTGCTTTTCCGTTCGACCGGGAGGCGCCCGGCGAACTGATCATCCCCGAGATAATGGTGGGGCGCGACCCCGACGGTGCGAGGTTCATCACGACGACCGGTATCTCGCCACACGAAGGTATCGCTCGTGCCAAGACGATTCTGAGTGAGCTCAGCACTGAGGTGCAGGCCACGTCGTATGCGCTCTCGTCGGTCGTTGCGCCTGAGGTGTGGCGTGACGAGGTGGTCGCTCCGGTACGTGACCGCATTCTGGGTGGCCAGTTCAACAAGGTTGTTCTGGCCCGCGAACTGCGCCTCGAAACCGATCAGCCGATCGATGTTGCCGCGGTGCTGCGGCGGCTGAACCAGAACTTCAGCACCGCCATCATCTTCGCCGTCGACGGCTTCATCGGCGCTTCGCCTGAGCTGCTCGTGTCACGAGATGCCGAGGTGGTTCGGGCGCACCCGCTTGCCGGCACCGCGCCGCGGTCATCTGATCCGGTACGCGACGCCGAGCTGGCGGCCGCGCTCAATGTGTCGACCAAAGACCAGACCGAACATCGCATCACCATCGACTGGCTGCTCGACAATTTGTTGCCGTATTGCAGCTATGTCGATGCCGAACCCGAACCGGCGATCATCACCTTGCCCAACGTCCACCACCTTGGCACCCGGGTCGAGGGGCGTTTGTCGTCCCCCGCTGCGTCGGTTCTCGACCTAGTAGCGGCGTTGCACCCAACACCGGCGGTCGGGGGCGACCCGCAAGACCTGGCGCTGAACGCAATCAACGAGTTCGAGCCTGGCGATCGCGGTTTGTATGCCGGCCCGGTCGGCTGGGTCGATGCTGAAGGAAACGGCGAGTTCGCCGTCGGCCTGCGATCTGGACATATCACCGGCCGCACGGCATCGGTGTGGGCTGGTGTCGGCGTCGTCGGCGACAGCGACCCCCAAGCCGAACTGGCCGAGACTCGGGCCAAATTCCAAGCGATGCTCGGCGCGCTCGTGCGCCCCTGATGACGCCAGCGAGTTGCAGAGCCGTCGCGGACCGTGACCGCCATTCGGGCCATCGAATCTCAGCCGTCTAGTGTCATGGGCGTGCGAATTGCCGAGTACACGGTTGACGGAGGCCAGCCCCATGTGGGGGTGGCAAGCGATGAGGGCATCAGCCCAGTGGCAGCCACAACGCTGCATGCGCTGTTGCAGCAGCCAGATTGGCGCGACGTCATTGCCAACGCGCCGCAAGCGCCGCTCGTGCCTGAGCACGAGGTCGTCTATCGGCCGCTGCTCGGCGATACCGGACGAGTCTTTGCGGCGGGCCTGAACTACGTCAAGGTCTATCCCGCAGGCAAGCAGCCGCCGACGCCGCAGTTCCCACCCTGGTTTTCAAAGCTGCCCGGCACGCTCGTCGGCCACAACCAGCCAGTCGTCGCCCCGATGGTGTCAGAGACCTTCGACTACGAGGCCGAGCTGGCAGCCGTCATCGGCATCGGCGGACGCCACATCACAGTTGGTGATGCGCTCAAACATGTCGCCGGCTGGACATGCCTCAATGATGGTTCGGTTCGGGCCTGGCAACGCCACAGCGTGAACGCTGGCAAGAACTTCGAGGGCTCGGGTTCGATCGGGCCTTGGATGGTCACCGCCGACGCCATCGCCGACCCACAAAACCTGCGGCTCATGGCCCGAGTCGATGGGGAGGTTCGCCAAGACGCCAACACCAGCGAGATGATCTTCAGCGTGGCCGAAATCGTCAGCTACCTCTCACAGTCGATCGAGCTGCGACCCGGCGACGTCATCGCCACCGGCTCGCCCGAAGGAACCGGCGGATCGTTCGACCCTCCACGGTTCTTGAAAGCAGGCCAACGAGTCGAGATCGAAGTCGAAGGCATTGGTGTGTTGGCCAACCAAGTGATTGCCGAGGCATCGACATGAGGGGTTTGGCATGACCGATCTTGCAGCACGACTTCTCGCCGCCCGAGCCGACGGCGACTACAGCCCCGAGTTCCTCGCTGGCGCACTCGACCTGCCGCAGGCACTCGATTTGCAACTGGCGGTACTTCAGCAACACCTCGACAACGGCGCAACGGTCGGCGGCTGGAAAGTCGGCCTCACCTCCGAAGCCTCTCGTCAGCGACTCGGAGCCGACGAGCGTCCGTTTGGTTTTGTTCTGGCCGACCGCGCGTTTACATCCGGGGCGACGATTGACTCGTCATCGATCCGCAATCTGTCGGTCGAAACCGAAATGTGCTTCACGATCGGCACCGACATCGGCAACGCCGACATCACACCCGACGACATTTTTCATTATGTAACCGGGGTCAGCGCCGGTTTCGAACTCAACGAAGCTCGACCAGGATCGGTGCGCCCCGACTTCTTCGCCATGGTCACCGACTGCCTGACCAACTGGGGCATCGTGGCTGGCGCTGCCGTCACGCCGAGTTCAGCCGAGCAGCTGTCTGCGACGGCCATCACCATGGAGCGCAACGGCGAGCAGGTCTTCAGCGGCGTGTCGAACGACTTTGTCGACGACCATGCCATCTCGTTGTGCCGGCTCGTCGAGCAGCTCGCTCGGCATGGTCAAATGCTACGCGCCGGTCAAAAGGTAATCACTGGTGCCTTCGCCCGCTTTCCCGCTGAACCCGGAGACCGCTGGCGTGCGGTCTACGACGGCATCGGCGATGTCGAAATCACCATCACCTGAACAAGCCAAGGAAACTATGACCACCGTGAAACTCGAAGGCCCGACCAACATCTTGGTCATCGAAGGCCTGACGATGATGGATGCCTCGCCGTTCCTCGACGCCATACGCGACGCTGCGCCTGATGGCAGCACGATCAACGTCGCGCCGAGCCTGAAAGAAGCTGGTGACTTCGCAGCCGATGCCGAAGTCATCTTGGGCATCGTCAACGAGCGATCCTTCACCTCGACCCCGAACTTGCGGTGGGTACACGCGACTGCGTCGGGCGTCGACATGTTCATGTTCGACGATTTCATCAACTCCGATGTCGTACTGACTGGCGAAAAAGGCCTGGTCGGCGGCCATCTCGCCGACACCGGGTGGGGACTGCTGCTCGCCCTGACCCGTCAGATCCACACCGCCATCAAACTCGGCCCCGACGCGTGGGCCCATCGAGTCGAAATGCGGCGCAACGAGATCGAACTCGAAGGCATGACCATGGGCATCGTCGGCTTCGGCGGCACCGGTCGAGCCATCGCCAAACGAGCCGTCGCCTTTGGTATGCAGAACATCGCCGTCGACGTCTACCCATCCGCGCCAGACCATGGCGTGCCCGAAGTGTGGGGCATCGACCGTCTCGATGACCTGCTGGGCCAGTCTGACGTTGTTGCCGTCTGCCTGCCACTCACCCCCGAGACCGACGCAATGTTCAACGACGAACTCTTCGCCAAGATGAAGCCGGGCAGCTACATCATGAACGTGACCCGCGGCGAGATCATCGACGGCGACGCACTCGTACGGGCGCTCGGCTCCGGTCATCTCGGCGGCGCCGCCCTCGACGTCGCCCCCGGCGAACCGCTGCCCAGCGACCACCCACTGTTCACGCTGCCCAACGTGGCGATGACACCACACACCGCCGGAGCAAGTCAGCTGCGAGCGCAAAAGAACGTGGCCCGCTTCGTCCGCAACCTCGGCTTTGCCCAGACCGATCAACCATTCGAAGGCGTCGTCAACAAACACTCCGGCTACTGATTTCCCGGTCGTCTTCGGCCGAAGCAGTCCCCGGATTGTTCTCCCAAGGCCCGCCGGGACCGTTGACTATTCAGCTCACGCAGCGTTTCGACGAGGAACGAGTCGAAAGGCGGGCTACCCGGGACCGTCGACGCGCTCAGCTCACGCAGCGTTTGCGGAGCAAAGGCGGGCTACCCGGCTGCTCCTGACATTCGTCAGATTCGAAGTCGGCGTGATGCCCCGGCGTTCGTCCCTCACGCCTTGGGTGTGCTGATTTTCCCCGGTCGCCTTCGGCCGAAGCAGTCCCCTTTGTGGAGGGCTGCGGATGAGGAGTAGCTTGGGGAGACAGATACCCAAGGGGGATGAGCCATGCAGTTCTACTCGTGCGATTCGCACGTCGTCGAAGGACGCGAAGTCTTTGAGGGCCTGGCCGAGCGCTTTGGCGAGGGCGCTCCGACCATCAAGATGGAGCCAGGCGAAGGCGAGTTCTTGTACATCGCTGGCCAACGACGGGTTGCAGTTGGGCGCTTCGGCATAGCTGGCAACAAGCTGGGCACACCCGAGACCAACGCAAAGATCGCGGCCGGATATGCCGGCCTCAACCCCGGCGTCGTCGATTCGAACAAGCGCCTCGGCGAGCAGGATCAAGACGGCATCAAAGGCGAGGTCATGTACCCGAGCCTGTCGATGTTCACCTTCGCCGTCGAAGACCCAGCGATCAAGGCGGCAGCATTTCGCCAACACAACGATTGGATCCTCGACTACTGCGCCCCGAACCCTGACCGGCTGATCGGCATCGGCTGTTTGCCGGTACCCGATGTCGACGCATGCGTTGCCGAGGTGAAACGAGCTGGTGAGCGCGGTGTGCGCGGATTTGCCATCCCGTCGCACGCGCCGATCGAACAGCCGTACAGCGACCCGATCTACAACCCGCTGTGGGCCGTCCTCGAAGACATGAAGCTTCCGGTCACGATGCACATCTTCACCGGTACATCCTTCGACTGCGGTTTGCCAGCGCACTGGGGAACTCCGGGTGGCTCGCTCAAGGGCTACACGCTCTCACATACGACCGTGGCCAACTCGATCATGGATCTGATCGCCAGCGGCGTTGTTGCACGATTCCCGGCACTCAAGTTCGTGTGCGCCGAGTTTGAAACCGGCTGGGTCGCCCACTTCAAGCAACGCCTCGACCATGCCGCATATCGCACGCCGTGGGAACTCGCCGACGAGGTCACCATGAAGCCGTCGGAGTACTTCGACCGCAACTTCTGGGTCACGTTCGAGGACGACGCCCAAGGCATCGCCACCCGACACGACATCGGCATTGGCAACCTTGTGTGGGGCAATGACTATCCCCACCACGACTCGATCTGGCCGAACTCGATGTCGACACTCGACGATGTGCTGGCCGGAGTCCCCGACGACGAACGCCAGGCGATGGTGTGGGACAACGTGATGTCGCTCTACGACATCAATACGGCCAACCTCTGAAGCCCGTCCTGAGCTGACGTTATGACGGCCTGGGTCGTTACTCGAGAACCAACCGGTTCCCTGCCAGCGTTCCCGACAGATTTACCCAGTTGTCAGTCCAGTAGATGCCCTGGTCGATGTTGATCTTGGCGTCTTCGGGATTGCCAAACGACTCGGCCACATGTTCGAGCACGACTTCGAGAGGCGCCTCCAGAGTGATCACTACCGTGCCGCACTGAGGCGGAAAACTCTCGGCGAGCGCCGAACACAGCTGCGAGACCTCGCCATCGCTGTAGAAGAATACGC
>JBDNHG010000687.1:0-2848 GCA_041688925.1 Acidimicrobiales bacterium
AACATTGCTGAGATCTGAATCACGTTGAGAGGCTCGTCGAGGAAGATCGAGGCGATTGCCGACGACACAACTGGCACGAGCAGCGTCATGGTGCTGCCGAGCCACAGCGGGATCCGCACGATCGACCAATTCATCATGTTGTGGCCGAGCAGTCCGGCGCCGAGGGCCATGCCGAGCAGCCAGCACCAGTCGGTCCAGGATGGCCAGGCGAGCGACTGTCCGAATGCAATCGCAAGCGGTGCAGTAAGCAGGGCAACAATAAGGGCCGCAGCCAAGGTGAAATCGGTTGAAGTCACGACGCCGTTGGCTCGTTTCGCAAACACGAAGTACGCCGACCAGGACGCGAGTGCACCCAATGCCGCCAGGTCGCCGCGGATGTCAGCATCGCCGCTGTTGCTTCCGGCGAGCACGATGATGATGACGCTGGCCAGCGCGACCATGCCCAAGAGAATGTCAGGACGCCGTACCCGTTCGCCCAAGTAGCGCACGCCGTAGGCGGTCAAGATGAGCGGCTGGAGCGCGCCGATGATGGTCGCATTCACCACGGTGGTGAGTTTGATAGCAGTGAAGAAGAAGCCGACGTCGGCTGCCAACAGCAGGCCGCCCGGGATTGACTTCTTGAACGCGTCCCACGTCAGGAACTGGCGCCGAGTGGCTCGTCAGATGCTGATGATGACGAAGTACGACATGAACCGATAGGCGGCAACGACCAGCGCGCCTTGCGGGAGGATCTTGGCGATCACGCTGCTGCCGCCCCAGGCGGTGACCGCAACGGCGGCCGCGATCAGGCCACGACTCAGCTCAGTGGTTGGCGGGGATGTGTTCGCGGTTGACGCCGCGCTAGAAGGCACCGTCGAAGGCTATTCGCCAGCACGAGTCCACAGTGCTTCTGCTCGTCTACGGCTGCCGGCGGGAACAACAACCGCCGTGAGGTGTTATCTCTCTCGTGACGTGCATTCCATCCACTCGCGTGAATGACGAGCCAAACAACGGTGCAGCGGCCACGCTGGCAGAGCGCAGCACAGAGATCGAAGCGAAACTCGCCGCGATCGAGGCCGCAGCGGTATCGGCCGCAGCGGTATCGGCTTCGGCAAACGAATCGGCGAGGGAACCAACATTGCCGTCGAACGAATCTCGGATGTAGCTCGTCACGACGGTCTGCGGTCCAGGTTGGCCAATGTGCGCCGTGCCGAAGAAAAGTTGGCAGCTGGCGATGATGGACGTTGCGACGATTGCGGCGCCATCATCGACCCCAAGCGCCTCGAAGCTCTGCCGTGGGCAGTTCGCTGCGTCGACTGCGCTGTCTGACTTGCCGTTTTGGACCTGAACCGCAGCTCACTGGTCGAAGACCCTGTCTAACGGTGTCGATGGATTGCGGGCTTCACCGAGCCCACAGCGCCCGCCTTGTACCGGTACTACAGCGGCGTCCCTGACAGCGTCGTGTTCCAGCTGTGCGTGTTGTGCCTGACGCCGGACGCTCGCTCGCAGCCACCTTCTCGAATGGTTCGTGGTCGAAGCGGTACGACGCAGAGGCGAGTTGCTCTGCGTTCGCGATATTGCTTTGGTGTGAAATATGCCCGAACAGGTAACCACTCGGCGGATCTTGTTGTCTAATGAATATCCCGCTATGGGAAAAGCTATTGATCTGCCGAGAGAGAGACACGCCGTGTCTGCGAATATCGAAGCCCTCGAACTAGCCAAGAGCGTTGAGTCGACTATGGAGACGCTCATGGCCGAACACCGTGAGCGGCGTGAACACTGGTATTTCCATGAGTTCATCGACTGGGAAAAAGGCCGCAGTTTCAAGGACGCACCGTGGGAAGAGTCCGAAGCCACGTTGTCGCCTGAAGTGCGCACGGCCTTCGTTCTGAACCTTTTGACCGAAGACAATCTGCCGTATTACACCTCGCTGTTCGGCGCTTACTTCGACGAAGATTCACCAATGAACCGCTGGTCGCGACTGTGGACCGCCGAAGAGGGCCAGCATGCGATTGCCATGCGCTCGTATCTGCTGACCAGCCGCAATTGTGATCCTCAGTTACTCGAAGAAGATCGTATGCACACCGTCGAAGGTGGCTGGAATCCTGGCTTCGAAACGGTTGTCGACATGTTCTGCTACACCTCGGCGCAGGAACTTGCCACCCGCATCAGTCATCGCAATGCCGGCGTGAAGTCTGACTGTGAGACGGCACATGCGCTGATGGCCAAGATTGCCCGTGACGAGAACCACCATTTCTTATTTTACCGCGGTGTCACCACCGAGATGCTGGAGAAGAGCCCCGACATTGTGCTGCCGGCACTCAACCGAGTGCTTCAGAACTTCGCCATGCCCGGCACCGGTATCCCTTCATTCGCTCGACGGGCGCTGCAGATGGCCCGCATCGGCATCTATAACCAGCGAATTCACGCCGAGAACATCGTCGATCCGCTCGTTCGGTTCTGGAAGATCTCCGAGATCACTGGACTGTCACCCGAGGCAGCCCAGGCGCAGGAAGAGATCATGGCTGTTTCGCCAGCGCTGATCAAGGCTGCCGAAAAATTCGAGGCACGCCAGAACCGCAGGTCAAAGAAAACAGCCAACGTCGCCTGAGAGAAGTCCGCCTTTTTGCTGGCGCAAAAACGCTGTCTGCGCTGAGTGGTTCATCTTCCCGGGGGCTTTTACGGTCCGCTGGGAGCCCCTAGAGATTGCGCGAGTAGACCTGAACCTTTGAAAAGCAGAAATCCCCCGCCAACGGCGGGGGATTTTTAGTCTGCGCGCTCGGAGGGATTCGAACCCCCAACCTCCTGATCCGTAGTCAGGTGCTCTATCCAATTGGGCGACGAGCGCAGGTGGAATATCGTAGCCCAC
>JBDNHG010000688.1:0-6855 GCA_041688925.1 Acidimicrobiales bacterium
CGAGCCCTTTGCCGCGTTTTGGGCAAGGTCACGTCACTCGATCAGGGCCGGCACAGCAACGATGCCGTCGAGTGGGTTCCCATAAGCGATCGTGTGAACCAGACTGTGACGGTGTCCACCGGTCGACCCCTGTCGCGGCAAAGCCGCACGCTGATCTGCTGCGACACATTCGCGCGCAACGAACTCGGGCGCACATGTCTGAGGTGACCGGGCCTGGCGCTCTCGACGAACGCTTCGCCAATACGCTGCGGTCCCCCAAGTCCACTGTGGTGCGAGCGACCAGCGACGGCGTCGCTATCGAGCAACACGGCGCGGCCCTGCTTGCGCACCGCGAACGACCGCCGTGGCCCACGACGGTCACCGAGTCGGCCGGCCAACAACCCATAATCGAAACGTACGTGTGTGGTGCTGGCACGGTCACGGCCACCAGCGATAATGAACCTTTTGTATCGGCATGGCTGCCACTGGTCGACTGGATGAACTCAACCGTGCGGAATCATCTCGCCCGGGTCAGTGTCGCAGTGTCAGGCGACGCATATGTGACGGCGTCGGTTACGCCAACGGCATTGCTCGAAGGAGTCGCACACATGGACGACGACATCTACGAACCCGACGCGAGCGCACAGATGGTTGCGATCATGGCTCAGTTGGCGGGTCCACGTATCGCTACCTCACCGATCGGACACGGCCCGCTACGGCCATTTGGCCAAGTGACGTTCAGCGAATCTACGCTGGCCGAGTTTGCTGCCGGAACCATCGCTCAGTGCCGATGCGAAGCCGACCAGTTGGTCGTCTTCCCCCAATTCGGCCAGCTTCATGCCGGTCCGACCGCCAAGCAGGTGGCGCATCTGTCGTGTACCCGGCAGCTGCTCGTCATGCGCGCTGCGACGGTCGCTCGACCGACCTGACATCGTCGGGTTATTCGTCGGCCTGCCAGGCCTCACTCAACCAGTCGAGAAGCTCCTCGTCGATCTCGGCCGCATCGCGAACATTGACAACGTGATAGTGACGTTTGCCGTTCGCGACGACCTTGCGTGACAGACGGCCGTGTTCGAGCTTTCGATCAAGCTGAAACCCAACCGCAATCCACTTGGTCATGGTGCGCAGCGCCACGAAGGTCGACCGGCGTTTGAAGTAGATGCCGACCAAGAGAGGCTCGAACCAGATGTCGGGGTCGAACGTCTGCAGATGGTCGCGAACGACCTCGAAGATCGGCCGCTCGAAGTCAGGCCCGGTTGCGAAGTACTCGTCGAGGTCCATTGCAGGGGCACATTCATGCCCTTGGTCCGTGCGTCCGAACTTCCGTTTGCACTCAGGACATTGCCACATCGAGAACCTTTGCTTCCGCATGCTGCGGCGACGGCGGTGGAAGTGACCATGAGATCACGAACGCGATGGTCAAGAAGGCCGCCGTGCCGACCAGGGCAGCGGTGAACCCGCCGAGCAGAAACAGTACGCCCGACAAGATCGTGCCAACGAGACGGCCGGCGGCGTTGGCCGAATAGTAGTAACCGACATCGAGTGCTGTTTCGTCGTCGTTCGTCGAATAAGCGAGCACCAGGTACGAGTGCACCGACGAGGTCAGGGCGAACATGATGCCGAAACCCAGCAGACCGGCGACGGTGATGAGTGCCTTTAGTTCATCGGTCCACACCGAGGTCGCGATGAGTAGTGCAGTGGCGGCCATCGGCGGCAGGAACCCAAATGCGCCGAGCGGCGTGTCTTGCAGCGATGTGAGTATGTGGGGTGCCAGCGATTGCACAATGCCATACCCGATGACCCAGCAGGCCAGGAATGCACCGACCGCTTCGAACGACCAACCGAGCGTGTCGTCGAGAAATACGGGTAGCGCAACCACGAACCAGATATCTCGCGACGCGAACAGGAAGAACCGTGCCGCCGACAGTCGCGTGATCGCAGGCGAAGAGCGCAGCACCGAACCAAGCGCCGGTTTCTCCTTGGCACGACCGAGATCGCCGAGTGTGGCCAGAACGAGGGCAAGCACGACAGCGATAACGACGGCCATGATCACGAGTGACGAACGGAAACCAACGGCACCCAGCAACGCTGCACCGACGAAGAATCCCACGCCTTTCAGCGCGTTCTTCGAACCGGTCAGCCTGGCGACAAGGCGGAACAGAGCACCGTCGGGTGCCACGAATTTCATCGCGGTTTTCGAGCTCATCTTTGTGAGATCCTTTGCGATGCCCGACAGCGCTTGGGCAGCCATGACCCATGCAACAGCGAACCATTGCGGCCATGACGGCTGGTGCCCCGACAAGATGGCCAAAGCAACCACCTGTAAGGCCAGCCCGGTGACAAGGGTGCGTCGTAACCCATGGCTTGTGCCAACCCATCCTCCAATGAGGTTGGTGAAGACGCCGAATAATTCGTACAACACGAACAGCAACGCCAGCGAGACCGGCCCATAGCCAAGGTCGTGGAAGTACAACAACACGAGCATGCGTAGCGCTCCGTCGGTGACCGTGAAGGACCAATACGCAGCGGTGACGATCGCGTACGCCCGCAAGTTCATCTCGACAGTCTGGCCCAATGACCGTGTGGGGCAGTACATGTGCGCTGGTGTCCCGAGTCACAACCCCAGCGCTCTACGATAAGCGTCCGTGTTCCCTTTGATCGCTGCGCAGCTCACCGCTGGTGACTGGATTACCGCAGGAGCGACCGCGCTCGCGACCATCCTGATAGCGATCATTGTTCGGCGCCTCACCAAACGAAGGATCCGCAAAAAGGATCATCACGCCGAGCTCATCGACTTCGGCGGCCGGCTTCTCATCGGACTCGTGCTCTCTGCTGGCGCGTACTACACGCTCGAAGCGCTGAGGGTCGAACTCGCCCCGGCACTCGGAGCGTTCGGAATCGGAGCCCTCTTCGTGGCGGTCGGTCTACAGCCGCTGCTGGTCAACATTGTTGGTTCAGTGGTGCTGCAGGCACGTCGGCCGTTCCGTCGCGGCGACCAGATCCTGAGCAACGGTTTCGAAGGAACCGTGCTCGACATCACGTCGACCTCGACGGTGCTGCTCAGCTACGACGGCGAATCGATTCACATACCGAACAGTCAGTTGTTGAGCGAACCGCTCGTGAACTGGACCCATGAGCCTGTTCGGCGCACGGTTTTGCCGATCAGTGTTCCCTACGGATGCGAATTGCCCCGAGTGCTCGCCCTGATCGGTCGGGCGACACGCAAAGCACTCGATGACGACAATCTGCCGCCGGCCGAAGCATTGGCGACCGGGTTCGGCGCCCACGGCATCGACATCGAACTGCGGTTCTGGCACTACAGCGATCGGCTCGAATCACAGGTCGCTCTCAGCCAGGTTGTTGTTGCCGTCGACCACGCGTTGAACGAAGCAGGCGTGGTCATTCCGTTCAACCAGCTGGTATTGCACTCGGCTGATCCGCCAGACGACGCTGAACCCTGCTAGTGCTGCGGCCACTATCGATGAGTGCGCGTGCGGTGCGCCGTGATCAAGCGATTGATTTGTTCGAGGACAGTACGGGTTCGATAGCGCTCAGATAGTCGACCAGGCGGGCTGCCATCTCGAAGACCAATTCGGGATCTTCGAGGTCGGGCTCAATCCAGGCCTCGGACACTCGACGCCAGTTAGCGGCACCAAAGAACACGCCGACCTCGGCCTCGTCGCCCAGTGATATTCGCCACACGGCTTCATCAGCGACCAGGCGTTTGATGACCTGCTCGTTGGCTGCGCTTTCCTTGTGTTCTGCATGGAAACCGACCTCGAGTGCCATGCCGTCGCTGCCATCGACGTAGCGCCGTGGCATGACCTGCGCCTCGTAATGTTCCCGTGGTGGTTTCTCGGGGCCAAACCACGCCTTGACGCCGCGCCGATGCGCACGCAGCCGTAGCTCGGTTCCAGCATCGGGCATCAACGACCGAACCGCCTCGGCAACTTGCTCGAACAAGTGGGTTTCAAGTGTCATGCGTCGTGGCTCGCATCGGGTCAAACGCCATCATCGCAAGCTAGCTGGAGTGGCGAGCTTTATGGGGCAGTCGCTTCGAGGCAAACGACGTCTGGCAAACTGGACACTTGCCTCCACCCACCACCGCATCGATCTCGTTCGAGGACGGACCGTTTCTGGTCGCCATCGTCGATGCTGACGGGGCGATACAACACACCAACTCGACGTGGACGAAGATCATCACGAACGTCGGACTCGCCCAAGATGCCCTCGAGCTGTCCGAGGCAGACAGAGATGAGTTTCGACAGACGGTGCGGCTCGTCGCCGATGAACGAGCACCGACCTGGATCGATGTCGATATTCAAGCCCTGGCAGATCGGCGCTGGGCCCGGTGCCATATATGGCCCCAACGAGGAACCCATGCCGTCATCGTGGCGGTGGTCCCCTTGCGCCAGATGCGCTCGAGCGAGCTGTCCGGTGCCCAGATCGATCACATCGAACGGATCCTCGAGCACACAGCCGACGCTATTGCGATCCTGGCCGACGACATGTCGATCAGTTTTGCTAGTGGTGTCGCCACCCGCTGGCTCGGGATGACCGGCCCAAACTATGAAGGCCATCAGGCGCTCGGCTTCGTATTCGCCGACGATCATCACCTCCTCATCGACGCGTTTACCGAGTGTGTGAACGCCCCTCGACGGTCGGTCAAGGCGCGCTTTCGCGTCGTCCATGAGAACGGCGACCTGATTTGGGTCGAGGGCATCGGCACGAATATGTTCGATGACCCTGCGGTCCGCGGCATTCTGGTCACGCTCAACGACATCACCGAGCTGCTGCAGACCCGTTCGGCAGCCGAAGCCAACAAGGCGGCGCTCGAGACCGAGAAGCAGCGCTACGAGACGCTTGCACAGTTCATTCCAACTGGGGTGTTCGAACTCGATGCCGACAACCGCCTGACCTTCCGCAACAGGCGGTTCGAACAGTTGATCGGCCTTGCTGCCAACGACGAGTTCAGTCGTGAAATCTTCGACGAACGAGATCGTGAAGCGCTCGACGCGGCGCTCGAACGCACTCGCGAAGGAATGACCACACTGACGACGCTGCGACTGGCGACAGACCAGTCGATCGGCGGCCCACAGTGGTTGACCATCCGAGCTGTTCGCCAAGAAGGCGGGCGCATTCTGGCCTCGATCGAAGACGCCACTTCCGAGATCACCAAACAGGCCGAACTTGCTCATCGCGTCGACCATGACGCGTTGACCGGCCTGCCGAATCGCGAAAGCCTGCTCGTGCAGCTCAGTTCACTCACGGCTGCGGGCGAACCAATAGCAGTCTTGTTTCTCGATCTCGACAACTTCAAGGACATCCACGACGGACTCGGCCACCAGGTCGGCGATCAAGTACTGATCGAGATTGCCGGCCGCATCCAAGCGGTAGTGCGACCTCAGGACATCGTTGGTCGCCTGCACGGTGACGAATTTCTTGTTGTGTGCCGACACACCGCTGACATCGGTACCGCACGAGAAATAGCGTCCCGTGTCGTCATCGCCGTCGGCGAACCTTTGGCGACCGCGACCCAGGGCCTGCTGGTATCGGGCAGCATCGGCATTGCCATGAACGGCTCACCCGACATCGCCCCGAAGACACCCGAACAACTGCTCGTCGCTGCTGATGCGGCAATGTACGAAGCCAAACGGCGCGGCGGCTCACGTTCGGTTCCTTTCAACGCTGACCTCGGCAAACGCGCTGCCGATCGCCTGCGTCTGCACGGCGAAGTACAGCGCGCCAGCGAACTCGATGAGCTCGGGATGTGGGTCATCGAACGGGTTGTCGCCGACCTTGCCTTGGCCGGTCCGAACCGACTTCCGGTCAATGTCAATGTGTCACCGCGCCAGCTGAGCGACGAGTCGTTCGCCCGGGCCGCTCTCAAGTTGCTGCACGACTACGACGTGCCGGGCCCGCTCTTGACCATCGAGATCACCGAATTGGTACTCATGTCAGACTTTGGTCCGGTTGAGCAGCAATTGCGGCTGCTGCAACGCAATGGGGTCGGCATCGCCATTGATGACTTTGGCACTGGCTACTCGGCCCTGGCGTACCTTCAGCGATTTCCGTTTGATCAGATCAAGATCGATGGCGTGTTCATCGACGAGATCGATAGGTCACCAAATGACCGGGCAATCGTCAAGTCGGTGATCGATCTCGTCACCTCATTGGGAGCAACGCCCATCGCCGAAAAGGTCGAGCGCCAGGCGCAAGCCGACGTCTTGCTCGAGCTCGGGTGCCCCTACGCGCAGGGATTCTTGCTCGGACGGCCAGCGCCGATAGCTACACGCCACTGACCGGGCCCCACGCACCCGGCTACATCGGCGGTCTGGCGTGGGCTCGATGACTCATCGCCGGGTGTGGCCGCACCAGTGCCAGTATCGTCCCCCCCCAATGTTGGGTACGAGTCGTTGGTTGCGCCATGTCGGCGTGGCACTCGTGTTCGTGATGGCCGGGTCGGGCTGCCGATCTACGGTCGAACTCACCATCGTCGACAACCATGACGTGTCGTCGACCCCGGTCGCTCGAAACGTAAAGGTGACGCCTGAGCCGGCGGTCGACGACAATCCATTCGCCGACAGCGTCCTCGGCGGCGGCGTCGACTTTCGCCTCACACGCGATGACATCGAGTGCAGCGAGCAATAGATCAATCGCTATCCCGACCTTCCGGTGCTCGTCGCACATGTCGTCGTCGACGGCAACCTCGGAGCACCCTGTTTCGGCGAACCCGACGATCGCCTTGTCGCAGCCTGGCACGTCCTGGCAGCCATCACGCCACCCGGCGAGCTGCATGATCTCGGGATATTCGCCGGATTTGTCAGCAACGAGCAATCACAGACAACGCTGGCATTCGTCAAGCAGATCCGCGCC
>JBDNHG010000689.1:0-13742 GCA_041688925.1 Acidimicrobiales bacterium
CTTGAGTTGCCAGATAGTGCCTTGCAGCGGAGACGTGATGTTGATCGGAGATGCCATTCCCCAATCATCGCCGCCAGGCGTCGTGTGCGACTAACTCACTCTGTGCCAGCCACGAATTGTTACGTCCCCTGGGGAGGTAACAATTCAGTCTTCGGTGGGGGCAAAAGTGTTGAGTACTGTGACGACGACGAAGGCAACCATTGCCAGAACGATTGGCAGCCAGGCATCGCTGAAACCGGCGGGAAGATCGATCACCGTGCCGTCGATCTGATTGGCGGCATTGTCTTCGATGGTGCCGACGCCGTTCGGCCATGGCCAAAGCACTCGCAACGATCCGGCCATCAAGCCGATCAGCGCAGCGAGCAGGGTGTCGCGGTGGTGCTCGAGGATCCACCAGAGCAAGGTGCTGAACGCCGCCAGGCCGGCGAGCGCTCCGATGACGAAGAGCAACAGGTTGGTGATCTCGCGGTCGTGAACGGCGCCCACGAACGCGGCATACATGCCAAGCATGAGCATCAGGAACGAGCCACTTATGCCGGGCAGAATCATTGCGCAAATGGCGATTGCGCCAGTGAGTAGAAACGCGATCGGGGAGGCATCTGCGACCGCCCCCGACTGCAGGCCGAGCACGAAGAAGGCCACGACGGCCACCGCTGCGAGCACTGCCATGCGGGCCGGGTCTCGATTGCTCAGCAGTTGCCATGCCACCAGGATCGATGCGACAACAAGCCCGAAGAACATGCCTGCCATCGCCTCGGGCTCATTGGTGAGCAACCGGTCAATGAGCGACGACAGCACCACGAACGCGGCGCCAATTCCAACCAGAAGCGGCCCGATGAAGGTCCATTCGATTGCCTTGAATTGTGACACGAAGCCACCAATGTCACCCCGAGCGAGCCTGCCGAGTGATCGGGCACCAGTGCGGATCGAGGCGATTAGTCGTTCGTAGATGCCGAGGATCAGGGCGATCGTGCCGCCGCTGACGCCGGGGACGATGTCGGCGGCACCCATTGCGAAACCGCGTGCGCCGTTACGAAGTAGTTCTCGAGAGCTCACAGGGTGTCAATGGTGGCCGAGTTCGACTGGGTAGTGGCTGATGCTGGTATCCGTTTCGGTGGTGTGGCGAATACGAAGAAGATGAAGCCGATGATCGTGCCTACCGACAAGATCGTGAAACCAAGTTTGAAGTCGCCGGTGCGGTCGGCCAAATATCCGGCCAGCAGCGGACCGGCGACCGAGAAGAAGGTGATGATGAGTGACGAAAGGCCCATGATCGGCCCAAACGAGCTCGATCCGAAATAGTCGGCGCGCAGGGCTGCCATCTGTGGGCCTCGCGCTCCCCAGGCCAGGCCGTGCAATACGACGAACACACCAATGGTGATCCAGCTGTCGAAGTAGACCATGGCCAACAGGCCGGTGCCGTGCATGAGCATGGCGACGCCGGCGATGAGTCGTTTGTTGAACCGGTCACCGAGGAAGCCGCCGCTGAGCGTGCCGATGAACTGGAAGACAGGGACTATGCCGGCAATGAGGGCGGCCCGGCCGGGGCTGAATCCGCGGTCTTCGGTGAGATACAACGGCAACAAGGTGATGACGCTGCTGACGACCAACAGTGCCGAGCCATGGCCGAGTGCGATCATCCAGAACGAATGGGTGCGCACTGCTTCACCGGTCGTGAAATGGGCATCTTGCACCCCTTCGGCGCGGCGTGACTCGACCACATCGAGCGGGTCGACGCCGTCGACCGGCTCGCCTGTCTCGGCGCGGGTCACGCCCATCACGTCGGCCAGTCGCCAGACGAGTACACCGAGCACAATGCCGGCAATGGCGACGGTCCAGCGCCAGCCGAACAGGCTGAAACCCCAGACGAGCAGCGGCGCACACACACCGCCGACGGCGAATCCCATCGAACTGAACGACAGGGCCCGGGCTCGTTTTCGTTCGAACCAGTTGACGACCGTCGATGTGATGGTGATGAAGCCGGCGAGGGTTGAACCGCCGGTGATGACGACGACGGCGACGATGAATCCGGTTTTGCCGTGTATCTGCGACAAGAGCAGGAAGCCCGCAACTTGTAGCACGGCGCCAATTCGCAGAATCGTCTTGACGTTGAAGCGTTTCAGCGCGATGCCGAGAGGCACGCCGACGATGGCGGCCTCGGCACTGCGCACCGATGCCCCGACCGCCAGGAATGTCTTCGACCAGCCGAACTGGTTCTCGAGCGCGACAGCGATATTGCCGTAACCCTGAGCCCAGACGAGCCCTTGCAGCGCCCAGATCATCGAGCCGGCGAGCGATACCCGCCATCCGTGGAAGCTGCGCAGATTGACGCGCGCTTGGTCCACAGGATTCATCCGCTCAACCTTACGCCGTTGGTTGTCGGGGCTCTCTCATCATTTCTTGTGACATCCGCCCGCGCTGTGGTGCACCACCGCGTCTGACGGAACCGGGTGCCGGATCAATCGCTGAGGGGGAACACCGGTGGGTCAGGGATGCGGCCGTTGCCGTTGACCCGATACCAGCCGGCAATGCTGAAGCGGTCATTGACCGCATCGAGAACCTCGTGGGGGATTTCCTCGCTCAAGAAACACACGAGCGTGCCGGCGGTTGGGTTCACGATCCGCGTCACCGTGCGCGGAGCGGTGCTGTCGAACTCGGCTTCGGGGGCGACGGGTTCATAGAGCACGAGTTCGCCGCCGTCGGCTGGCTGCCAGCCGTTATTCAGATAGAGAACCGTCGAGACCTTGCGATTGTCATCACCCCGGAAGGCGTCGACGTGGGCGACGTAGAAGGCGCCCGGTGGATACCACGCAAGATGGCATTCGTAGTCGAACAGGCCGAGCAGCAGGCTGCGGTTGAGGCCGAGACGCAGCGTCTCGATCCAGCGGAAGTACCACTGCGACGCGTCGCTCTCGGGGTCGAGCCAGTGAACTCGGTCTCGGCGCACCTCGTTGGCGCGTTGCCAGTCTTCGCCCCGGCCAACGCCTGCCCGAGCAAAGGCCTGATCATCGAGTTTCGTGAGCTCGGCGCGAAGCGAGTCGACGATCGGCTGCGGAACCGCGCCGTCGATCACGGCCCAGCCAACGCGGAGCAACCCCGCTGCGATCGTCTCCATAGCTGCTTGGTCGACGCTCGACGCGAGACCCTGCATGCTCGAATGGCCCTCGACGATCGACAACGTATCCCTCTCGATCGAACGGGCCGAGGAGCTCGACCTGGTCAGTAACAAGAGCGTATGGCCTGCAGCACCCCACGAGGGTCCGGCGATCAGTACGGCGTCGGGTACCCCGGCCCGGTGTGGAACTGGCCCTGCATGTCACAGTTCGGCTGGGCGTCGGCCATCAATTGCTGCACGACCGGCCCAAGATCGGTGGGGTCGTCGACGGCGTCGACCATGGGCCCCTCGTGCCAGGTGTTGGCGATACCCAGGCCTTGGCCGCTGGCCTGGAACACCCGCCCGGTCACCGGCGAAGACTCGGTGCTTGCCAGCCAGGTGACGATCGGAGCGATCCATCGAGGACTCATCATCTCCTTCGCTTCGTCGTCGAGGTTGCCCATACCGAGATCCTCGGTCATGCGGGTCAATGCACCCGGTGAGATTGCGTTGCACGTCACCCCGTAGCGGTACAGCTCCTTGGCGGCGATGATCGTGAACGACGCAATACCCGACTTGGCAGCGCCGTAGTTGGTCTGCCCCGGATTGCCGTAGATGCCCGAGACCGAGGTGGTGTTGATGATGCGGGCGACGTTGTCCTCGCCGGCCTTGACGCGGTCACGCCAGTACGCTGCGGCATGGCGCGCCGGAGCGAAGGTGCCCTTGAGATGGACCTTGATCACCGCATCCCATTCGTCCTCGCTCATGTTCGTCAGCATGCGATCACGCAGAATGCCCGCGTTGTTGATGACGACGTCGAGACCGCCAAACGTTTCGACCGCCTGATCGACCATCCGCTTTGCGCCGTCCCAATCTGAGACGTCGTCGCCGTTGACGACCGCCTCACCGCCCATGGCGATGATCTCGTCGACCACCTGTTGAGCCGGGGTGCCGTCGCCACCGGTGCCGTCGCGCTCGCCGCCGAGATCGTTCACCACGATCTTCGCGCCGTGACTGGCCAGCATCAGCGCATGCTCGCGCCCGATGCCGCGACCGGCGCCGGTCACGATCACAATCCGTCCTTCACAAAGTGCAGCCATTGGAGCCCTCTTTCCCTATGCGGTGAACGAGTGTCCACCAGTGTTGTCGATGCACCTTCTCTAGCGCTCGTGCCGGTCGCTCGTCCAGTTGACCGAGCGAAGAGGGCTCGCGGCTGCGGAACCATTTGACCTCGCACCATCGGAAAGTAGTGGCCGCGCCGTCTAATCTTGTGGTCGTGATCACTCAGCTCATAGACCGAGCCGCATCAGCCACCGCCTGCACGCTGGTCGCAGTCGCAGGGCTTCATACGGCCTGGGGTTGCGGCAGTGCATTCCCGTTCAAGGATCGAACGAGGCTGGCCGACACCGTCGCCGGGGCGGACAAAGCGCCGGCGCCACCCCAGTGCTTCGCCGTCGCCGTCGCCCTTACCGCGGCGAGTGCGCTGGTCGCCGATGTGCTGCCACTCTCGCACCGGGTCCGCACGACGGGCGTCGTCGGTCTCGCAGCGATCCTTGGTGGCCGCGGCTTGGCTGGTGTGGTCGGCCGCACGGCCGACCTCGTGCCGTGGACACCGTCGGCACGTTTCATCGCCATCGACCGGCGCTACTACGGCCCGTTCTGCCTGTCACTGGCTGCGGGTGCTCTCGCCTCGCTGCGACGCTGGACGCCGACCACATGATGGCCTGCGTCTGAGCGATGGGTCAGCCGGCGGTCGGGTCAACGAGAATCTTGAGCGCTGCGAGTTCGCGGGTTGCGAGTTGCTCGATGGTCGCCGGGAGTTCGTCGAGAGCGATAGTGCCCTGGTGCAGTGCTTCGACCTGGATTCGACCGGCCACGATCAGGTCGGCGACACGGGAGGCCTCGGCAATCGTGAACACCATCGAAGTGGTGATCGTGATCTCCTTGGTCAACCAACGGTTGGTGCGCACTTCGGTGGGTGACCCCGTCACGCCGACCAGGCACACCGAACCGCCGCGCCGAACAAGGTCGATCGAACCTTCGAGGGTTTGCGGCACGCCCGCGGTGTCATAGGCGACGTCGGCGCCCATGCCGTTTGTCAGGGCTCGTACCTGACGGCGAAGTTCAGGGCCAGGTTCGAGCACTACGTCGGCGCCGAGTGTGGCTGCCATCGTCCGCCGTTCTGGGTCGGGCTCAACAACGATCAATAGTCCGGCGCCGGAGACTTTGGCGCACTGCGCGGTGAGTTGACCGATGGGTCCAGCACCGACCACCACGACCACATCACCGGGGCGTTGCCGGCTCTGCCGTACCGCGTGGAAGGCGACCGACGTTGGCTCGACGAGCGCTCCTTGTACTGCAGTGATGCCTTCTGGCATGACGGCGAGTCGCCTGGCGTCGATGCCGAGGAAGGGAGCGAATCCACCGGACGGTGACGGGTCGGTGCCCATCCCCATGTACTCGCGTGCGGCTCGGCCGCAGTACTGCTGATGACCAGCGACGCAATATGAACAGGCGCCACAGCCTGGAGCAACGCCTCCCATGACCATGTCACCCTCGGCGACGTTGTCGACCTGGTCACCCGTGGCCACGACCGTGCCGAACCATTCGTGGCCGCACACACTCGGCGCATAGTCCCAGCCTTCGGCATAGGCGTGCACGTCGCTGCCGCACACGCCGCACAGCGCGATCTCGACTACGGCGCCCGTTGCGCTCGGTGCCGGCTCGGGCACATCGATGATTTCGAACTGTCGGGTTCCGGTGATACTGCCTGCTCGCATGGTGCAGGTTTAGTGTCGCCGCCGCCTTCGACACAAAACGCAGCTTCGTGTGATTGGGCGAGTCGATCGAGCCGAGGGTCTACCGAGTGACTCTCGCGGCAGCGTTGGCCAACCCAACGACGTCGAGGGCACAGCCCCACGAGAGGATAAAGCCGGCGCCGCTGTGGCCGTAGTTGTGCACGAGCGGCCTTCCGTCGGACAGATGCTGAGCCTCGACCCGAACCTGGGGCCGACCGGGGCGCAAACCTACCCGCACGTCGAGTACTTCTGCGCCAGCGATACGTGGGTCGAGAACCGCGGCATCGGCGAGGATGCGAGACGTCAGGTCGTCGTCGGCTGACGTGTCGTAGCTTCCTGCCTGTCGCGCTCCGCCAAGGATCACCTCGGTGCTGCGGGGGTACACATAGCTGATCCGGTCGGCGTTGCTTTCGTCGGCCACGGCGTCGGCGATGCCAGGGTTGGTCACCGCGACCACCTGGCCTCGGATGGGGAAGAGCGTGTCGTCGGCGATCAGTTGCTGTGCGCCCAGGCCCGTGCAGTTCACGACAAGATCGCCATCGACGTCGTCGAGTCGGTCGACGGCACCGATGGTGACGGCCACGCCAGCTTCGACCAGCTTGCCGGTTAGCCATTGCAGGTAACGAGGCGGTTCGATGATGAATCCGTCGACCTCGTACCCGGCCGCGTACCCGGCCGGCAGTGCGGCGTCTGCCAGACGCCGTACATACGGTGTCGACTCCCACCACAGCGGCCCGGGATCGGTGCGCTCGAGTTCTCGTTGCCGCAGTGATACGACGCCACTGGTGCTGTCGGTGGCGATGCGAACAAAACGTTCGCGCGACGCCAGGGCCCATCGGCGGGTCAGGTTGGCCGGTTCGGCTGAGGTCATTGTCCACACCGCAGCCGCTACCGAGGACACCGTCTCGCCGAACGTCTCGGCGGCAAGGATCTCGACAGACCAGCCAGCCTCGCTCAATGCCGTCGCGGTCGTGAGCCCGGTCACGCCAGCTCCGACAACCCTGGCTCGCCGATGCCGGTCGTTCATTGCCGAAACGGTACTCGTGCTGTGGTCACGACTGCTCGGAACGTTGGGTCAGCGTGATCACCACGAACTCAGCCGAGTACAGCGGGGCAAAACCGACGGTCATATTCACCCGACCCTGTTCTTGATCGACGGGCGTGGTGGTCGTGGCATCACACGTGACGAAATAGCTGTATTCGGCGGACGCTCCGGCGAACGCGCCCTGTTTGTACAGGTCGTTCATGAACGCCCCGGCCGACATCCGCAGCAAGGCCCACAGTGGTTCAGCGTTCGGTTCGAAGACTGCCCACGTCATGCCGTCTTGTAGCGATTGTTCGATATACAGCGCCAGGCGTCGCACATTGATGTATTTCCACTGGCTGTCGATGAGGTCAGCGCCGTCGATGGTGCGTGCACCCCAACTGACTGTGCCGTAGGTCGGAAAGTTACGGATGGAGTTGACGCCGATCTCATTGAGCGGGCCGTTCAGCTGGTCGTTGATTGCAACGACCGGACGCACCACGTTGCTCAGGCCGGTGCTCACGCCGGCCGGCGCTGACCAAACACCTCGGGCCAAATCGGTGGTGGCGTAGAGGCCAGCGAGCGTGCCCGACGCCTCGGTCTCGATCGGCGCCGCGTTGGCGGCGTCATCGGGATCGATGATCATGATGCGTGGAAAGTACACCGCGCCATTGTTCGTCGTGCCACTGACGGAAGGTGATCCCTGGAACCATGCCTGCACATCGTTCGCCTGGCCGGCGGCGTCGGTCGCGCTCAGCACCTCGGCTGGCGGATCGGCGATGAGGAAGGCCAGCCTCTGCTCGCAATACCTGAACGCGGCGTCGAACGCCAGGCTCCAGTTGTTCGTATCGAGCCCCGCCATAGCGGGCAGACACAGCAAGTTGAAGGTCTGCGGAGCAATCGTGTCGAGCGTGTAGATACCCGTTGGTGCACCATTGGCGTTGCGGTTTCCCTCGGTGCCGAACTGACCAGCGCTGGTTACCGACAGAGCCGCGCTGCCGCCAGTGAATGAGGTGTAGCCCGCTGCTGCTGGGTTGTTGATGTTGTTGTGATTGAGGATGGAGCCAGCCCGACTCGGCCCCGCACCGGCGCCTTCACTCGAACCATTGCCGGTTGGGGGCTTCACGCTGCCGTTCACGACGGAGACCAACATCGATTGCTGGCGCAGGACGGTTTCGACGTAGTTCGGTTGCGCCGCGTCGAGACTGAGCGCGATATGCGTTTCAGAGTTCACGACGTGGGGGTGCGTATTGCTGCTGACACCGGACGAGATCTCACGGATGACCAGGTCGAATTGTTCTGCGGTCGTGCTGGGTTGCGTCGCAGCCTCGAGCTGGTTCCCCCACTCGCCGGGATCAATGGCTTCGAGGTCGAAGAGGCCCAACCCACATTCGGCATTGGTGTCTGACGGGTTCGTTATCCTCACGACCCACGCAGCCGAACCGCCGTTCGTGAAGAACTGATAGATGCCGTAACTGGCCCGGCTCTTGTGGTTTAGCTCGCCGAAGGTCGCGGTGAAGTGACCAAAGCTGGTGACCTCGATCGGGTGGTTCGCCGGCCCACGCTGGAACACGTCGACAAAGGCGGCGTTTGCGGTTGGTACGCCGTTGATGACATGGACCGTGCTCGGTAACTCATCGATGTACACACCCGGATACTGCGGAGTGACTGCCATTGTTTCCCCGTTCCGCTGGTGCGAAAGCGACGTTATCACCGGGTTACGAACCGTGTCGCTGGCGCGCTACTACCCGCGGGCCAACCAAGAGTGGATAGCACTACTCTCTCATCCATGTCCCGCCCACACCGCACACGAACGATCGTGCTCGGTGTGCTCATGCTGCTGTCTCTGGTAGCAACGTCGTGCGGCAGCTCTGGCGCCGACGATCTCGCTACGACGGTGAGCGACGCAACCGCGGATGCATCGGCCGCTGCGAACGAGCCATCCGGTCCGACACTCGATGCATCGGTGCTCGATGGCTCGGCCACAACGGTCAACGGCGAAACCTTCAATCTTGGCGATCTCGCCGGCACTGATCTGGTGGTGTGGTTCTGGGCGCCCTGGTGAACGTCATGTCGAGCCGAGAGCCCTGCGGTCGCAGAGGTCGAAGCACAATTCGGTGACCAGGTCACCTTCATAGGAATCGGCGGTCAAGCCACGGGCGACGACCTGCTCGAGTTCATCGACGAAACCGGCACCGGCGGATTCACTCATCTCGATGACGAGGCCGGTGACCTGTGGAAGAAGTTCGGCACCGGCGGCCGATCAACCTTCATGTTCATCAACGACGACGGCTCGTTCGAGCTGTCCACCTACGGCAGCATCGATAAAGACGAACTACTCGCCGAAGTGCAACGCCTCACCGCCTCCTGACAACCCGGCCAGCCTCGTGACGGGCAGATGAACGAGCTAGGCGCTGCGTTGCTCAGCCTGCCACCGCTTCCGCCATGTAGCCGAAGAATTCACGCGGCGGCGTTGCTCGCATAGTGTGAAAACCATTGACGCGTGATTCCTGGGGGAAGCGATGAAATTTGTCTGGTTCAATCTGATGCCGTGGCCCGATCTGCCCGATGATTTCCGCGAGAATCATCGTTCTGTTTGGGTTGACATCGATTCGAAGCTCTTCGATCCTGAACGGGCCAACAGCCTGTACCACGAGTACATGGATCAGCTCGAGTTCGCCGACGAGATGGGTTTCGACGGCATTGGTGTCAATGAGCATCACCAAAACGGCTACGGCATCATGCCGTCACCCAATCTGATCGCTGCTGCCTTGGCCCGGCGCACGAGCAATGCTGCGATCTGTGTGATCGGCAATTCGATAGCGCTGTATAACCCGCCGATCCGGGTTGCCGAAGAATTCGCGATGCTCGACTGCATCTCGGGTGGACGGCTGGTGGCGGGTTTCCCGGTAGGCACGCCGATGGACACCAACTTCGGCTACGGGCAGATCCCGGCGCTGACTCGCGACAAGTACGACGAGGCGCACGAGCTGATCATTCGTGCCTGGGCCGAGGACGAGCCTTTCGCCTTCGACGGCAAGTACAACCAGCTGCGCTACGTCAACTGTTGGCCCAAGCCCATTCAGCGACCCCGGCCGCCGATCTACATTCCCGGTGGCGGTTCGATCGAGACGTGGGACTTCTGCCTCGATCATGACTACAACTATTCCTACCTGTCGTTCAATGGCCACAAGGCGGGCAAGGTATTGCTCGACGGTTATTGGGAACGAGTTGCCGAACGCGACAAAGACGAGTCACCGGGGCGAGCGTCGTTCGCGCAGATCATTTGTGTTGCCGACACCGATGCGCAGGCCGAAGAGCTCTACGCCGAACACATCCTCTACTTCTTCAATCGTTGCCTGCACGTGCATCCCGGGTTCGCCGACCCGCCGGGATATCGCACTGTCAAGACGATCAAGGCCGGCAAGCTCGGCGGCCTTCGCCGCGAGAACCAAGAGCTGTTCCAGACGCTCACCTGGAAGGACCTTGTCGATGGCGGCTTCGTGATCGCCGGCGGACCCGACACCGTGCGCGAGCAGATGGAACAGATGATCAAGGATCTGCGCATCGGCACCGTTTTCGGGCTGTTTCATATGGGCGACATGCCTGATTGGAAGACCCGTTTCAGCACCCAGCTGTTCGCCGAAAAGGTCATGCCTGGGTTGAAGAACATCTGGCCAGAACTCGAGACCGACGAACGCTGGTGGTGTCATCCAATGGAAGACCGGGTGCGGCCCGAGTACACGATCGAGTCGGCTCGTGCCAGGGCCACTGGCCAGCCGCCAGCCGAAGCTGACCCCAAGGGTGTGATCTGAAATGATGCTCGACGCAACCACTCTCGAGACTCGCCGGATAACGACTCGCCGCGGTATCGCCGGCGATGTGCTCACCGGCGGCGACGGCCCTGACCTGGTCTTTTTCCATGGCGCTGGCGGCACGACTGCCAATGACCCACTGCTCGGGTTGCTGACGCAGAACTTCCGAGTGCATGCACCGATCTGGCCTGGTTTCGGCGACGATGAAACCGAAACCGAGATCGAAGACATGCTCGACTTCACGCTGCACGGTTGGGATCTCGTCGACGCACTCGAGCTCGATGGCCCGCCGCTGATCGTCGGCCATTCGATGGGCGCCATGATCGCGGCCGAGATGGCGAGTGTTGCCCGCAATGACCTCACCAAGCTCGTGCTGTTGACGCCCGCAGGCATGTGGATCGATGCCGAGCCGACGCCTGACCTCTTTGCCATGTTGCCGTTCGAGATGGCCGAGGTGTTGTTCCATGACCCGGTGATGGGCGAAAAGATGCTGACGGGCGGCCTCGACTTCAACGACAACGAGGCGCTAACCGCGTTCATGGTGGCCAACTCTCGTCGGCTGGGCACCGCTGGCAAGATCCTGTTTCCCATTCCGAATCGTCGGCTGTCGAAACGTATTCACCGCGTTGGTGTGCCAACGCTGGTCGTTGGCGGCAAAAGCGACGGCCTGGTTCCACCGAGCTACATCGAACTGTGGAACGACTCGATCGCCGACTCATCGCTGGTCATGATCGACGAGGCTGGCCACATGTTGCACCTCGAACAACCCCAGGTCGTCGCCGATCAGATCGTGTCGTTCGCTACCGCCGGGTGACGAGGTTGGCTTATCAATGAGCCCGATCGGCTTGCGCGTGAAGACGACCGAGAATATGGTGAAACAATGACTGACTCCTGCGACGCAACGAGTGAGGCCGGGTGGTCACCGACGTTGACGACGACACAGATGGCCGAGTTCGTGGCGACTGGCGTCTTGCGATTTGATGCGCTTGTACCCGACGAGCTGAACGAACGCGTGCTCGACGATCTGCCGGCGATGCGCGATGCGAAGTACTCAGCATTCCTCGGCGCAGGGTCGGCGCAGGCTGGTCCGGCGACTGGCACACCGCTTTCGGCGTGCCATCGCGGTACGGCCATCGCCGAAGTGCTGGGGCTGAGCGAGGTTCGAGGAATTATCGCCTCGTTGGTCGGTCCTGATCCTCGCTTCGACCACTGTTTGACCCGCCTCGACCGGCCGGGGTGTTCCGCTATCGAGGTCGAGAGCCGAGCCCGATGAGTGAACGGCAACAGATTCTGCACC
This sequence comes from Acidimicrobiales bacterium, assembly GCA_041688925.1. GTDB lineage: Bacteria > Actinomycetota > Acidimicrobiia > Acidimicrobiales > UBA10347 > UBA10347. The sequence goes on from JBDNHG010000689.1 coordinate 12,029, forward strand.
TATGGCTGCACGTAGCGGCGCTCGACGCAGCGGTCGCTACGTGGTCGTTCTATGACGGCACTGACGGCGCCATCCCCGCGCCCCAAGGTGAACCGCCGTATCGCAACGGCAGAGCGGCGCTGCGCGATGGTTGGATGCTCATTCAGGCGCCCGGCCCCATCGAGGTCGCGTCAACCAATGGCGAGCTGCCCGCAGAGTTCGTCTTCGAACGTCGCACCACCAGCGCACACTGACCAGCTGAAGGGTCAGGGTCAGAAGCCGTCGGCCACGCAGGCATCGAAGAGGTCCCTGAATTCATCCTCTAGCGAGCCGCGCTCGTCGAGCATGACCGCGAGAGCGGTACGGAAGACCTCGGCATCGAGTTCGTCGATGCCCTTGTCGACGGCGCAGTCACAACGCGCTGATGGCACCCCAATTGCTTCGCACCGATCGATGAACGCCGCTCGCTCGGCGGCGGTGACAACTGCTGTTTCGGTAGCGGGCTGGTTTTGGTCACCGTCGCCGCCGTCGCCGCCGAGTAAGACGAAGGCGGCGATGATCGCGGCAACGGCTGTAGTTGCCACCAGCGACCATCGCCGCACCACAGTCGATTTGTCGACACGCGTCGCGCTGTCAGCCGAAACCGCATCGCTATGGGCAGCGACGGGCTGTGCCGCTGTCGAACCGATGTGGGTCGCGGGGGCATCGCCGAGCCGAAGCCGTGTGGTCTCACCCGGCTTGATCACGACGGTGCCCGCCGGGCTGCCTGCGTACTGGCCGGCGCTTGATGATCGCTCGGTCGCTGCGATCACCGCGGTTGATCCCATGACCGTGATGGCCGAACGTTCGAGCCATCCGGTGCCGAACGTCTGGGTGGCAGCGGTTGCCAACTCGACGGCGAACTGCTCGGCAGTCGCTGGTCGGTCGGCGGGGTTGCGTTGCAGCGCTCGATCGACCACATGCGCTATCGACGTGGAAATACCAGGCACCACGGTCTGGAGCGGGCGGGCTGGCTCATGCACGCGCTGGAACAACAGTGCAATTGCGTCGGTCGCTCCGGAAAAGGGGACGTAACCCGACAACAGTTCGTACAAGACCGACGCCAATGCGTACACATCTGTTGCCGCCGACAGCGGCTCGCCGGTGACCTGCTCGGGCGCCATGTATGCCGGGGTGCCGATGACACCCTCGGTTGCGGGCCGCCCGGCCATGGTGCCGTTCATCGACTTGGCAATGCCGAAGTCGGCGATCTTTGCGGTGCCCGAAGCGCTGTAAAGCAGATTGTCGGGTTTCACGTCGCGGTGCAACAGGCCGCGGCTGTGGGCGTGATGCAACCCTGCGGCTGCGGCCAGCACGGTGCCCACCGCTTGCTCGGTGGTCATACCCTGGCTGCTGAATCGTTGCCAGACGGTTCCGCCGCTGGCGAGTTCCATCACGATGACATAGAGGCCGTCGCGCTCGGCGAAGTCGTACACCGGCACAATGTGCGGATGTTCGAGACTGGCCACCAGCTGCGCCTCGGTGATGAACCGGTCACGAACGGTCGGGTCACTGCCGAATTGATGCGGTAGCTGTTTTATGGCGACGGGGCGCTGCAGATCGCGATGCCAACCTTCGTAGACAACACCCCAGCCGCCTCGCCCGATCTCGCCTCGAATTTCGTACCGAGGAAGAACCTGTTGCAGCCGCTCGTGATCGGAGAGTGTCACGAGTCGATCGACACCGAATACTTGCC
>JBDNHG010000690.1:0-3522 GCA_041688925.1 Acidimicrobiales bacterium
AAAGCCCGACAGGATCAGCCCTCGGCGTCGCCAGCACCGGAGGCGAGATCGCCCTCGAGTACCAGCAGTTCTTCGCTCACTTGGGCGAACATTTCGACGATCTCGCTCTCGAAGTCGCCGTCGGGGCCTTCGGCGAAGTGTTCTGGCAGTTCGAGTTCTTCGTTTTCGATTTTGTCGTAGAGGCGTTCGGCGAGTTCGAGTTCTTCGCCGTAACCGCCGAGTTCAACCCGCTCGTAGAGCACCGCGATGACGAGTTCTTCGGAGGTCAGGTCGGCGCCGAAGGCCGGCATGTTTGCACCGGTGCCGCCAAGCTGCTTGTTGTTGTCGCCGTACGTGCTGAAACCGGCTTCTTCGTAGCCCTGGGTGCCGTGCACGACCCATGCGACCTGCGATTCGAGCAGTGAGAATGTTTCAATGACGGCGCCATTGTTGAATGCCGGACCAACGCCACCGCCGCCGCCAGCGCCATGGCACGAAGCGCAATGCTCGGCATAGACCAAGCCGCCCTCGTAGATGACGCCTACTTCGCGGGTGGGTTCTTCGAGCGTGCCGACGTACATGATCAGCCAGATCGGCAGGAACAGGAGTACAGGCATGACCCAGTACGGGACCTTCTTGCGACCCTCGGCTGAGGCCACCCATGCCGACTTCGGTGGTTCTGGTGGCGGGGCCGCGGCTGCGGGAATCGGCACGGGGGCGCCGGTTGCCGGTGCTGCAGCGCCTGCAACGGCAGGTGCGTTGGCCGATTGTGCTGGAGCCGCCGAGGGTGCTTCAGCGGGGACGTCTTCGCCCCGCGCTCGTTTTGCGTCTCGTGAACGTTTGAGCAGGTGCTCGGGAATTTCGGTCAACGTAGCTCCAACGTTTTTGAGACCTGGTTACGGCTCAAACAGACAATATTGAGACAGAAAACAAGACGCGTTTCTGCGCCGACTTCGACTGTAGACCGACATAACCGCCAACCGACAACTCGAGAGCGTACAAACGCGAATTTCTTCACGAAATTCTTCAACAAATGCGGCCAAATACTTGGTGTGTGGGAAATGTCACTGATAGACAGGTCAGGTGGATTCGTCTGCGCTTGTCCGCGCTTTGTACACTCCGCTTGTGAGAACCTTCACGAGCGTTCTCCGCCACGACCCAAGCCCACATATCGAGGAACTGTGAAACGGTATATCGACGGTGCAATCACCAAGTTTTGGATGGTCCTGCTCGGCACGACGCTCGGCTTGTTCATACTCATCGGTGCCTGGGTTGGCATCACCGTAGAAGGCCGCCAAGCGCCCTATCTCAACGTGGCGTTCGTTGCGTCGTGGATTGTGGCGCTGCTGCTACTCATCCCCGTCTTCCATCTCATGAAGACCCGGCCTGCCGACAAGGTGGCCACCTGGGGCGAGTCGATGCTCGGTGCCGTGTATGTCTTCTTCATCCTGTTCTGGATCTATGGCACGGTGCCTCACCAATTTCTCACATTCGCCGAAGCTGAACTGGATTGGCGTTCCGATGCCTTCCTCATTGGCTTCCGCACACCATGGGACTCGAGCCAAGGCATTCTCGAATGGGCCCTGCCGTTCGACCTCACCTACGCCACCCTCAAAGATCTGCTGGCCGTAGCGGTCTACGGCGTCGGCCTGGTCGCCAATGTGGCCGTGTTCTCCATGTGGCAAAAGCGTGGCGACACCATCGCTGCTCCCGAACTCGAATCGCAGAGCCGTTATGGCCGTCCAATCATCAAGGCCGCCGAGAAGGTAGGTGTCTGATGGGTGTGCTCGACGCCAATCCACCGCTCCCTGAATTCCGCACCGATTATGTGCTGCAAGAAGTCGACGCCGCCTGGCTTTCGCAGGCCGTCAAGCCGAAGCAGTTCATCCACATCGACCAGAGTGAATGCATCACCTGCGAAGGCTGTGTCGACATTTGCCCGTGGAAATGTATCTTTATGGTGACCCCCGACGCCATCGAAGGCGCCATCGGCACCGAAAAACCGGGTGACGACCCCAACGATCACGTCATTTTCACGATCGACGACGACGTCTGTACCCGCTGTGCGTTGTGCGTTGATCGTTGCCCGACCGGCGTGATCATCCTCGGTAAACTCGGCGATCCGGCTGCCGTCGGCGACCAGCACCAACGCACCACCACCTATGGCTACGGCTACGGCATGCGACTCGCCTGATTCTTTCTCAAAGTTCTTTCCCTCACCGCACCAACCCGCAATCCGCCCGATCAACTAGCAATTACTAGTCAGTACTGACAGGAGACCAAGCGAGTGGCACCAAAACCGCCATCTGCAGACCAGGTCAAGCAGGCCATCAGCGATCTCGCGGATCAGACGCAGAGTTCACAGGCATGGAACTCAATTTTCCGCCCCGGTTCAATTTTCCGCAAGGGATACACTGATAGCCCGCGTAACCGCAGCTACGTCATCATGAACTCGGTGCTGTACCACCTGCACCCAGTCAAGGTGAAGCGTCATGCGGTCAAGGTCAGCTACACGCTGTGCCTTGGTGGCCTCAGCTTCTTCCTGTTCATCCTGCTGACCGTCACGGGCATCTTCTTGATGTTCTTCTACCGGCCGACAGCGACCGCTGCCTACGCCGACATGGAGACATTGCGCTCGGCAGTGACCTTTGGCCTGTTGGTCAGAAACATGCACCGATGGGGCGCCCACCTCATGGTGCTTTCCGTGTTCTTGCACATGGCACGGGTCTTCTACCACGGCGCCTACAAGTCGCCGCGTGAGTTCAACTGGGTCATTGGCGTGATCCTGCTGACGCTCACCCTGCTGTTGTCCTTCACCGGCTACTTGCTGCCGTGGGATCAGCTTGCGCTCTGGGCGGTGACCGTAGGCACCAACATGATGGGCTTCACGCCCGTGTTCGGCAATCAGGTCAGATTCGTGCTGCTCGGCGGCGTCGAAATCGGCAGCGACACGCTGCTTCGCTGGTATGTGCTGCATGTGCTCTTGCTTCCGTTCGTTACCGTCATCATGCTGGCGATCCACTTCTGGAGGGTCCGCAAAGACGGCGGCATCTCCGGTCCGCTGTAGGGAGGAAATAGGTAATGACTGAAATTCCCGAGCACCTACTCAAGCGAGCGCAAGAAGCTCGTGACCGCGCCGCAGCAGCAGCCGGCGACGCGGCTCCAGCCGGTGAGGCCGCTCCAGCAGCGGCCGACGCGCCGACACCCGAACAAGCTGCTGCGGCATCGAAGATCCCGCAGCATCTGCTCGATCGTGCCAAGGCAGCTCGCAGCAAGACGGCGGGCACCGCGGTCGAAGCTGCGGTTCCGGCCGCAGCAGCAGCGAAAACCGGTGGCGCCGTCGCCACTGCGGCACCTAATGCGCCGACGGGTCCCGGCGGTCCCACCCAGCGCTTGCTGACGGTGGTCAAGTCCGGATCGATCCAAGACGTCAAGTCGGCTCCAGTCGACAAGGTCCACGTTTGGCCGCACCTGCTCGTCGTCGAATTCGTCGCCGCTCTGGCAGTGACCGCGTTCTTGTTGATCTTCTCGATCTTCGTCAAT
>JBDNHG010000691.1:0-1574 GCA_041688925.1 Acidimicrobiales bacterium
CGGTTGATTCGGGCGATTGCTTCGTCGATCAGCACCGGTTGCATTGGCATGCCGAGTGGCATTGGCGTGTCGGGGTTCTCCCACTCGTCGGTCCAGGCCGATTTGAGCTGGCGGGCATGTTTGCCGGTTCGCGAGCGAGAACGAATGGTGTCAGAGGACGTGGCGGCCAACATCTTTTCTTTGACCACGGGGTGGGTCTCGGCTTCCTCGGTGGTGAGCCAGACCGAACCGCACCACACGCCCTGTGCCCCCAAGGCCATCGCTGCGGCCATCTGTCGTCCGCGTCCAATACCGCCGGCGCCGAGCACCGGCGTGTTGCCAACCGCATCAACCACTTCGGGAATCAAGACCATCGAGGCGATCTCGCCCGTGTGCCCACCAGCCTCGTAGCCCTGGGCAATGATCAGATCGACACCGGCGTTGACATGGCGCTCGGCATGTTGGGCCTTGCCTGCGAGCGCGCCGACCTTGATGCCGGCTTCGTGGCAGCGGTCGGTCATGGCCGCCGGCGGAGGCCCGAGCGCATTCACCATCAACGACGGTTTGAACGCAAGTGCGATCTCGAGATTCGGCATCTGCGAGTCTGCTGACATGGGCGCAGCGGCGTCGGCATCCATGTTGAAGCCTCCGCTCTTCTTGCTGCCAGCTTCAAGGGGCGGAACGTCGTACTTCTCGAGAATCTCATCGAGGTAGCGACGGTGTTCCTCGGGGATCATGTCGTTGATCGAACCAACCGACATGCCGCCCTCGTCAGAGCCCGCGTATTTGGCTGGCACGATCAGGTCGACGCCATAGGGTTTGCCGCCGACCTCGTCTTCGATCCATTGCAGGTTGATCTCGAGCTGGTGGGGCGAAAGGCCAACCGCGCCGAGCACGCCAAAGCCACCCGCTTTCGTTACGGCAGCGACAACATCACGGCAGTGGGTGAACGCGAAGATCGGCATATCGATGCCGAACATTTCTGTGACCTGATTCTTCATGCCTTGATCTTGCAGCGTGTACCGCCGATCTGCAAGCCGGACAGAGGCTGAGGCGCCCGCGTGATGCTTGGCTGAGCACCTCGGCGGCCTCCGTCGAGGCGACCGTTGTCACGCCAACCACCGCGCCGCTCGTCGCTGAAACCGACGCAACCACAGCACCCGATACGTCGGCAGAATCCGCGGCCCCAGGTCAGACCGAGCCCGCAGCTTCGACCGACCCCGAGTCCGCGGCCGAGGTGGCAACGTTCTCGACCGAGGTGTGGGCAGACAACTGGTCAGCGGTGTATGTGAATGGTGTGCTGATCGGCGAAGACTCGGTGCCGATCACGACCGAGCGTTCGTTCAATGCCGAGACGTGCACGTTCGAGGCGAGCTATCCATTCACGGCGGAATCATCGCCCAAGTGACAAACCTGTCTACAGGCGAAGTCGTTGCGGTCACCAATGCCGACTGGTCGGCACTGGTGGTGCATCAAGTTCTGCTGAATACCGAATGTGAACGCGATGCCGATCCCGATGTCACGTGTGAATATCCGATTCTTGAAACGCCCGCTGGCTGGGCCGACCCCGGCTTCGACGACTCGTCATGGCTGGC
>JBDNHG010000692.1:0-4310 GCA_041688925.1 Acidimicrobiales bacterium
GACGAACCAACATCGGCGCTTGATGTGTCGGTGCAGGCCCGCGTGCTCGACCTGTTCAGCGTGCTGCAAAGAGAAATTGGCTTCGCGTGTCTATTCATCTCGCACGACCTCGCCGTAGTCGAGCTTCTGTCGACTCGTATAGCGGTGATGCAAAACGGCAAACTGGTCGAGTTCGGACCTCGTGCCCAGATCTTGAATCGTCCAAAAGAGGCATACACCAAGCGACTGCTGGCAGCTGTTCCGGTGCCGAACCCCGAGGCCCAACGAGCCCGCCGCGCCGAACGCGACGCCATCCTCGCTGCTGGCACTGCCTAACGTCGGCGAAACGTAGCTAGACGGTCGGCTCGCGGTCGATAACCACGCCAGCTGAACGGTCCCAACCAACTCGATTCCACGGACTCGTGGCGTCGGTCAGCAGGTCATTGGTGACATCTTCGAACAGCTTCTGACTCGGGTCTTGTGTTGGCGTCCACTGGCCCTTGTCGTCGAGCCACAGAATCCGGCCCGACAGATAGTTGCGGCCGAGTGAATCCCATGAATCGAAACGGTCGTAGAGAGCGTCAGAAGCCTGCATGACCAGCGACCACGCCCGTTCGGCATCAATGACGTGCGCCAGCGCGGCGCCGCCAGACACGGTGATCAGGCGGCAATAATCCCACGCAAACTTGTCGTCGCCGTTGTCGACGCCATCGCGGGCCCACTTCGCTCGATAGCCCTCGGTCTGCATCCAGTCGACCAGTTCGTCGAACTCGCGCTCGTCGCTGACCTCCCACCATGTTGCGAGACCTTGGGCCCAGTCGAGCGCCTCGAGGCCACCACCCAGGGTGTCCATCCGCGGCGCAACCGCCCGAAAATAGATGGCGTTCGTCAGCAGCGCCCACGCTTGTTCGTCGGTTACGTTCGCCTTGGGGGGATCCCACCGCCAACGTTCTGCTGCGGGATCGGTCTTGTTTCGTTTGAACCATGCCACCTACGCAGATTGGCACATCACATCAATGTGCAGTGCGACCAAGCTGTTTGGTTCAGGGTCGGCCCACGACTCGGGGGTCGGGCTCGCCGAGAGCATCGGTCGACTTTCCTGGATAGTCGAGTTGGCTCAGTACATACCGCAGCGCCTCGGGTCTCCCCCGCTTCTTGTCGTTGGCCTGGATCACCGTCCAGGGAGCGTCGGCGGTATTGGTGGCCGCAAACATCTGCTCTTTTGCTTCGGTGTAGTCGTCCCACTTGTCGAGCGAAGCAATGTCCATTGGGCTCAGCTTCCACTGGCGCACGGGGTCGAGGCGCCGAATGGTGAAGCGGCTGAGCTGTTCGGCCTGGGTAACCGAGAACCACAACTTGACAAGAATCGTCCCGTCGCTAACCAGCATCTGTTCAAAGAGCGGCACCTGCTTCACAAATGTTTCGTACTGCTCGTCGTTGCAGAAACCCATGACTGGTTCGACGACAGCGCGGTTGTACCACGAGCGGTCGAACAGCACGATCTCACCCTGCGTCGGCAGTTGGGTGATGTAGCGCTGGAAGTACCACTGGCCCGACTCGGTGCGGGTAGGGACACCAAGCGCAACAACTCGTGCGCCACGCGGATTGAGGTGTTCCATGAACCGCTTGATCGCACCGCCCTTGCCCGCTGCATCTCGTCCTTCGAAGACGACGACCAGTCGCTGACCTGTATCGCCAATCCACTTCTGTGCTTTGAGCAGCTCGATCTGCAACAAGCGCTTATCGGTTTCATAGTCGGCGCGACTCAGTAATTCGTCATAGGGGTAACCGGTTCGCCACGACTCGACCGGCCGACCATCGGGACCGATCAAGATCGGATCATCGACCTCGTCGAGCACACCGTCGACGCGCAGCCCACGGCCACTGAGTTATTCGAGAGAACCGTCCTTGAGGCAGGCGATGATCTCGTCTCGATCAACGATGGCCTGCAACGGAGATTGCGAAGGGGTTTGCACGGACCCAACCGTAGCCAGTTGCCGCTGTCAGTTCGGATCGGTGCGAGCATCGACCTCGAAGTCGTCCCACAACTTATTCGTCGGCAGACCCAGCACCTCGCGCCACAACTCACGGGGTCGGAAGTGCACGCTGGCGGCGGGAAGCGCTTGGGTGATCGGCAGCTGTTTGAATGCCGCGCTGGTGAGACGCAACGACACGAAATGGCTGCCGACCGACTCGACGCTCGACAACGGAACCGCCACATTTTGGCGATGGCCGGGGGCGCCCGATCGGACCACCACCGAGTGCACAACGTCGTCGCGAAGCAGCAGTCCAACGACGGTGCCGACGACATGGGTGTCACGATCGACAACCCAGCTCGACCGCCGGATTTCGCACGAACGTATCGGAACCTCGTCGCCGGTGTCGGGGCGTTTCGTTATGGATTCATCGTGATAGTGCGGAAGCGCCAACACCGTTTTGAAGCGAAGCAACTGGGCGCCGGTGACCAGCTTGGCCGGCGCCCGCACATAGTCAGAATCGAGCGCACGCTGAAGCTGGCGAACATGGCTCTCAGGCAGCGAGATCTGCAAGCCCTCGTCGGCCTCGGTGACCAACCAGACGGGGACGAGACGCAGTTGCTGGTGGTCTCCCCCGGGGTCGACAACAATATGAGTCACCTGATGCGTGAACGGGTCGATGACGACATCGGCGAGTTCACCGAAACGCCCATCATCGGTGTGCACCGCCATTTCACGCACGAGTTTCATCGCTCACCCAAAGGAAATCTGAACCGGCTTTGCACGGTGCTGGCCAATCGCTTCTGGCCACGCACTATGCGCAACCAATCCTGCGTTGTAGCTTACAGCCGATGTGTGTCAATAGCTATAGCGCACCCAAGTCTTCGGCGTCTTCAGGCGCCTACAACGCTGTCGGCACATGGTCCCTGTGCGATCAACCCACGAACAGCGTCGCGGGCTGCGGCTCGCGCCGAGGGCGTAGCCATTGCGTCAGACCCTGGGGGCGCCACCTGGTCGACAACCAGTACCACGTGGGGGTCAGTCAGCGCTCGCAGTTCGACGACGACCGATTCAGCCGCAGTCACTGCTGCCGAGTCATTCGTGCGTTCGGCTTCTGCAAGGGAGCCCAGCAACGAGATCAACGTCGACCCATCCAGCTGCTTCGCTGCACACGAAATTGCGATCGGATGGGCTGGATCACCGGTGAATACACGTGGTTGCTGCAAGGCAATTCCCGTGGCGAGCGCGTTCGCGATGGCATCCATGTGCTGGTGTGCCTCTACTCCGAGCTTCATGGCCAACGGGTAGTCACCGTCGGCCCAGGCGTCGGCCTGTTCAAGCAATTGCGCAACATGGCTGTGCAGCATGTGGAGCACGTCGTGGAAGTCGGCCTCTCCGCTGGTGGCCGTGTCGATATAGCTCGAGAAGTCAGATTCGTAATGGCCGAGACTGGCCGTGGCCTCAGCGGCTGCGTCGTCATCCGAGGCGCCGCGCGCCGCTGCATAGTCATTGAAGAACTCGATGTGATTGGTCCAGAGCTGGTCGAACGCCGCGGCGCCATCGGGGCCGTACACCACGCCGATCGTGATGGTCAGCTCGTCAGTATTGGGGGTTAAGAGATTGCGCGAGTAGGCAGAGCGCGAAGCTCGAAAGCCGCGCAACTCGTGGGCCTGCCAGAGGACTTGTCGACCTACTCACTAGGCCCCTAAGGCGGCAAGCGACGCTGCCTCGACCTGGCCGTCGACCGCCTGGCGCATCACTTCGATGGACAGATCGCTGTGTTCGGTCAACAAGTCTTGCAGCAGCGAGCGCACCAAGGCCGCCGGCAACACATTGGTGCGGTCGGGATCGACCGCAGCGATGCCACTTGTCGCTTCTCGATCAAGCGCAAACACCGGCGCGGCCTCGATTGTCTCGGCGGAACCACAACCAGCCAGTCGCGCCAAGGCAAGCGTTACGGCGACCCCCCGGGCGACGCGATGCAGCGTCAGACGATCGGCGCTGAAAGCGCGCCGTATTGCGAGCGGCAAAGGACGATGCCGAGGTTGTCGTTTCATCGTGATTCCGATCCGGACAGTGCCAGTTCGCCAGACGGTTCGCTCGAGCGATCCACGAGTCGGTAAAGATCCTCGACCGGCATTGGTTTGCTTCGCAGGTATCCCTGACCGGTATCGCAGCCGAGTTCGGCCGCAATCCGTTCGACCTGCTCGTTCTCGATTCCTTCAGCAGTCACCGACAGGCCCAGTGAACGAGCAATACCAACACAGTGCTCGACGATCTTTCGCGACGGTTCGTCATCGACGAGGCCGTCGATGAAGCTGCGATCGACCTTGAGTTCTGTCGCAGGAAGGCGAA
>JBDNHG010000693.1:0-2136 GCA_041688925.1 Acidimicrobiales bacterium
CCAAGGCATGGTTCGCGGCCCACCCACGATGGATCGCCCACTACACGCCGCCCCATGCCAGCTGGGTCAACCAAGTCGAACTGTTCTTCTCGATCCTGCAACGCAAAGTCATACGCAACGGCAACTTCGTCTCCCGCGACGGCCTCATCACCAAAATGCTCCGCTTCATCGCCGAATACGACCAGACCGCCAAACCCTTCAAATGGACCTACGCCGCCGACCCCCTCGTCGCATGACACGCGAAGGACTAACGCGCGGCAGCACTAGTACACATATCCAACTGAGCACTCTCGGCGAAGCTCGACGGCGTTAACTGTCCACTTGTTACGCGAGCACGAGATTGAACCTGTCCGCGGCGCTACTTTTCGCGGCGAACGCCCTTGAAGGATCCGCCGGACTTCTTGGCCTCGACGAAGCGTCCTGAAGACGTATCGCGTTTTGTCCAAAGGCCCGTGGTCGGGTTCTGCACTTGTGAACGGTTTCGAACCGCCCCCGTGCGACCTTTGCCATTTGCGCCGTTCTTAGCCATGACTACTCCTTACTCATAGTTCTATCAGGGTCTAGGTGCCTGTTCGAGTGCAGTCCAGGTATCGGCCAGCCATCCAACGTCAACGTCTTGGGCAAGCAGTCGCACCAATGCGACAACCCACATCAACCCGATTGCAACGGTCAGCCGCAATCGGTTTTGTTCATGAAGCCTTTGGGCAACGCCTGTTGTCGCCCGAGTCAGCACGAGTGTTCCTGCCAACGTCAACGGGAACACAAGCAGAGCCAGCCCATCGGCGAGCTCGCTTCCCTCGGGAAGAACGATGCTCACGAGAAAGGCAGCGACGACCAAGACCCAGAGCATCTGCATCATTCGTCGTGTCGAATTTCGTAGGGACAGCTCGACGGTTAGGTCCACGAAGTACGGGCGCGATTCATTGTTGGACACGTAGATGCTGGCCACGTCGAGGCCGTATCGAAGATCGTCTACGACAGGTATGCCGATTGGGTTGCCATGCAGGTCTTGGAGAAGAGGCTTCTTGGCTATGTAGACACTGTGATCGGCAACTCGTAGGTCGATATGGGCGGTTGCTGCATCGCCGACAGCGAGTCGCTGCGTGGTCTTCCTTGGGTCATCAGAAGCCCATGGCCTGCGTGTTGCAAGCTTCACTTTGCACGGCTCGCCGACTGGGACAACGACGTCAATGACGACTTCCCATCGCACGCAATACTCGGCGACGATGGCACGCACGTCTTGTGGTGCCTTCAGCAGGAAACGGTCGAGCTGTCGGACCCACTCCAGGATCTCCGTTGTTGACCTTGGTCGGTTCTCGACAAACGGAAGTGCCAACAATAGTGTGCCGAGCAACGACTCTGGTTCTAGAGGCTCACCAAGAGCCTTAATCAGCAAACCTCGGGATCGATGCAGTGCCCTACGCATCTTTCGCACATCTGCCAGGGACAGCGGGACCCCCGTTCCTTCGGCCAGATACCGAACGAGCGCACCGTCTCGATCCTTGGGGATCTCTTCCCGGTAGTGATCCCATGTGCCTCGGTTGAACGTGAACATGCCGTAGAGCAGGTTTGCGAGTTCTGGCTTAACTGGCTGTTCGCTCTGCCATTCGAGATATCGCAACTGCAGCCGCCCAATCTGGCTCTTGAGTAGCAGCGAGCACGGCCCATCGGGCCCGGTCAGATCGACGCCAAGAAGAAGATCCTTCGGCCTAGTTGTCAGCGGCAGCAGCAACCTGACGCGATCACCTGTCCTGACGTCCGGGCTGAAGGGCTCCAGCAGCGCCGGTTGCAGGCGAATCTGATATGACGATGTGACTTCGATGTGATCGCCATCCTGAATCAACAACTCCTCGACGAGCCGCTCACGCCAAGCGTGCGTATCGTCGAGCAACGCGAACAGCACCGGCTGATCGCGAAGATCCAACACCGACCGATCTCTAGATCCAACGGCAACGGCAGGGCGCGAACGATGAGCGGGTTCAGGTACGCCCAGCCATCGTTGCAACAACGCCTTCATCACAACAGTGTCGCGCTGCGGTGTGACACTCAGTTCCGACAGCCACCGAAGCCCGTCTACGCCACCGCGGCTCGGAAGTTGGCGAAGGTGTCGCCGGGGAGTGGGTGGCGCAGTTGCCA
>JBDNHG010000694.1:0-4797 GCA_041688925.1 Acidimicrobiales bacterium
CACGCCGCACGGCAACCGGCATGATCGTTGGCACGCCGGCCTACATGAGCCCAGAACAGTGTCGGGGCGACGATCTGACCGCGGCGTCCGATGTGTACAGCGTGGCCATGATGGGCTACGAACTGCTGACTGGCGCACTGCCGTTTCCGTCGACGACATCGGTGAACGGCCTGTTGGCGCACCATCTGGTCACAGTGCCCACACCATTGCTGCAAACCCGCCCCGAGTTGCCCGGTGCGGTCGGCGAAGTCATCGACCGCGCACTGTCCAAAGACCTCAACGTGCGTTACAGCACGGCCGAAGAGTTCGCCATTGCGCTCGCACGCGCCTGCGTGACGGCATTCGGTTCTGGCTGGCTACGCCGCCGACGATTCATCCTGCACTGGCCCGAAATCATCGCCGAAACCGAACGGCCTGACTCGAACTCGCCCCGCACCGGCACCATCATGGTTCGAGCCGGAGACCTGCCTCACGCCGTGGTGGTTCCCGAAGATCAGGTCGAACCTGCCCAGATCGATCCGCAGCAGGTCGCCGTCGTTGGAACCGCCGATGCGCCGCCGCTGCCCCCGGGACACTCGACTGCGCCAACACCCACAGCGCCTGCACCCACTGCGCCAACACCGGTCGCAGCTCCGACTCCCCCGGTGGGCGGGCCACCAACCCCGCCTGCGACCCCGATACCAACGCCACTCGCGCAACCTGCCCCTGACGCTCCTGCGGCAACAGACGGGCCGAACTGGCTGCTGCTGGGCGGTATCGCCGCTGCGGTCGCAGCCGTCGTTATCGGCATCATCCTCTTCGCTGGTGGCGGCTCTGACAATGCCATCACCGTCACCCAACCCGACCCGACGGCCGTGGTCGAACCAACCGCAGCACCGGCCGGACAAGACGACCCCCAGGCCGAACCGACCGCGGAACCCGATGGCCAAGAGGAGCCAACAGCGGTCGCCGCTGCCACCACCGTGCCGGCGGAACTGCCCGAGTCAACGCCGGTACCCGAGCCAACAGTCGACCCGGCAGGCGAGCAACCATTCGTCATGGGATCCAATGGCCTTCCAATCATGAACCGGTTGCCACTCGAGTTCAATGACTCGCTGGTCGATAGCCCGTGGGCGCCATCGCCGTGTCCAACCAATCAGGAATATGTCGCCTGCCTGTTCGGCGTCGTCGACGCGACCCTGGCTGACGATGACAACATCTCGGCCGCCTGGTTCACCCTTGGTTTCACGCCAGAACTCGAACCGATCAACTACCACCTGCACTTCTACATCCCTGAGCTGATCGGTGGCGACGAAACCAAGGCAGGCACAGCAACACCTGGCGGCGCGTGGAAGATATGGGACGGACCATGGCCGGCCACCTCATTCGGCGGCGACAATGGCCGCACCCTGTACACGATGGCCGACTTCCGCGAGGCTGGCTCGAGCACCCTGTGTGTCATCGTCGCCACGCCGGCACACGAAGCAATCCCCGGCAGCGGCAACTGCGCCCCGGTGGTCTCCGATGCTGACGCCGACAACGATGTCTATTTCGTAGCGGTTGACCGCCTCGAGGGCCAATGGGTCGGCAACTGTGGCACCCGAGCCATGGCCATCGCTCCGGCCGACTGGCGCTGGTACGACATGACCGAACTCACCCCTGCTGAAGTAGCCGCAGAGATCCGTCCAACAGCGGTCGCCCAAACCACCGAGCTGCTTCAAGACTTTGTCGACCAGGGTGGCGTGGTCTGGGCTGAAGGGCCGGTCGAGGGCGACTTCATCGTGAATTTCTCGATGTCGATCATCCCCGGCAGTTTCACCTTGAATGATGATCCTCGACGAGTCTCCGACGTGCTCTCCCAGCTCGGTATCCCGACGACCACCGGGGGTAAGAACACGTTCGGCAACAAGGAGTACTACACCGAACAAATCCAGGCCGGTGATGGCATCACCACGGCCAGCATCGTCGTCCCCGACGGTGGCTACGCAATCAACTTCAGCTTCACGGCTCCCGGGGGGCTCGGCTACAACGAACTCGCCGGACAGATCGCCTACACCATTCAGGGGTGCTGATAAAAGATCGCCGGCGCATCTCGCATCGGCGCATTCATCATCAGTTGTAGCCCATTTGCATAAACACTAAACGTTGGGTTGCGCATGCCGTTAGGGGTGCCTACCATGCGTCCCCATGCGCATCCACAGACGCCTTGCCGTCACCCTTGTTTCCCTATCACTGCTCGGCGGCGGTCTGGCTGGTTGCGGCGACGACGGACCAAGTGACGACATGGTCAGCAGCGCTATCGAGTCGTACGCCACCGGTGTTCATGCGTCGTACGAGGCGAGCCTGACGTCGGCCACAGCGATGGACAGCGCAATCGATACGTTCGTTGCATCACCAAGCGACTCGACGCTCGAAGCGGCACGAACAGCCTGGCTCGCAGCGCGCGACGACTACGGACCTACCGAAGCGTTCCGTTTCTATGACGGACCAATCGATGACCCCGACAACGGCCCCGAAGGTTTGATCAACGCGTGGCCGCTCGACGAGGCCTACATCGACTATGTCGAGGGTGCACCCACCAGTGGCATCATCAATGACCCGGCGACCTATCCAACCATCGACACCGCGCTGCTCACCTCGCTCAACGAAGAGGGCGGAGAAACGAACATCTCGACGGGCTGGCACGCCATCGAGTTCTTGCTGTGGGGCCAGGACCTGAGCCTTGAGGGGGCCGGTGAACGCAGCGCCAACGATTACGTCGACGCACCAAATGCCGATCGCCGCAGCGTCTATCTGGCGCAGACGTCTGACCTACTGCTTAGCCACCTCAGCGGCCTGGTCGATGCATGGGCCCCCGATGCCGCGAACTACCGGGCCAACTTCGAAGCCGCCGAACCTGACGAAGCCCTGCGCCGCATCATCTCCGGCATCGGCGAACTATCCCGAGGCGAGTTGGCGGGCGAACGAATGAACGTCGCGTACGCCGAACGGTCACAAGAAGACGAACACTCATGCTTCAGCGACAACACGACCAATGACATCATCGGCAATGCCCTCGGCATTCAACGTGTGCTCACTGGCGAGTACCCCGGCTTCACCGGCATCGGCATCGCCGACCTCGTTGCCGACGTCGACCAAGACCTCGCCGACAAGCTGCTGGCCGAGGTCAAGACCAGCGTCGAGACGGTGCAGGCAATTCCGGCTCCGTTCGACCAACACCTCGTCGAAGGTGTGTCTGATGACTCACCCGGCCACCAAGCAATCCTGGCCGGAATCGAATCACTCGAGGGCCAGACCGACACAATTGTCGCAGCCGCAACTTCACTCGGTGTGACCATTAACGTGACATGACCCATGCGCATCTACCTCGCGGTCGCCTTCTTTTCGGTCGCGCTGCTGCTGAGTTGCTCACAATCTGAATCCCTCGACGCCAACCTGGGTGGCACGACAACACGCCAGTCAGCGTCTCGCAACGCATTTGGACTACCTGCGCCGACGTTGAGCAACGAACAGCGCCGAATCTTCGAACGAGGCGACAGCTTCTTCACCCAGAATTGGGTCAGTTCGCCGGCATCCACCGACGCTCGTGACGGGCTCGGTCCATTGCTGAACGCAACATCGTGTTCCTCCTGCCACGGCCTCGATGGCCGAGGCGCACCACCCGATCCCCTTGGTGAACAAGCCAACCTCGGATTGTTGTTTCGTGTGTCGGTTCCGGGCGAAGACCCAGTCACCGGCGGGCCACGTCCCGATCTGATCTATGGCGGCCAGATCCAAGACCGGGCGGTGCTCGGCGTGCCGGTCGAAGCGACCGTGACAACCAAATGGTCGACCGTCGAGGGCACCTACGCCGATGGCACACCATGGCTGCTGCGATCACCGAGTTATGAACTGAGCGACCTAGCCCACGGTCCGGCCGACCCGGACCTGATGTTGGGCCCGCGACTGGCACCACAGGTGTTCGGCATGGGACTTCTCGAAGCGGTTCCCGACGACGCGCTGCTCGAACTCGCCGACCCCGACGACACCGATGGCGATGGCATCTCGGGCCGCGTCAACATGGTGTGGGATGCACGGCTCGAACAACACGTGATTGGCCGATTCGGATGGAAGGCAAACGTTGCGACGGTCGAACAACAAGTCGCCGGCGCCTTCTTGGGCGACATCGGCATCACGTCGTCGCTGAACCCCGAAAAGCACTGCACATCGGTACAGATCAAATGCGCCGAGGCACCAACGGGCGGCGACCCCGAACTCACCGACGAGCGTTTAGCGAACGTCACGTTCTACAACAGCACGCTCGCTGTTCCCGCAATGCGGAACGTCGACGACGGCCAGGTGCAAGACGGAGCCAAACTCTTCACCGAAATCGGTTGCGCCGACTGCCACGTTGCCTCGTTAGAAACCGAAACGGCATCGATCGACGTGCTCGCTGATCAGACGTTCTTTCCGTACACCGACTTGTTGCTGCACGACATGGGCGATGGGCTGGCCGATGGACGACCCGACTTCGAGGCCACCGGCAGCGAGTGGCGCACGCCTCCGCTGTGGGGTCTGGGCTGATCGAAACCGTGAACGGCCAGCGCTTCTTGCTGCACGATGGTCGCGCTCGCACACCCGGAGAGGCCATCTTGTGGCACGGCGGCGAGGCACAGGCCACCAATGACGAATTCCAAACCCTCAGCGCCGAAGACCGCACTGCGCTGCTCGCTTTTCTCGAGGCACTATGACATCACCCCGAATCCTGACCGGTTTCCGACGCGTTCCCCTGGTGGCGATGATCGCGGCGGTGGCGATGGCAAGCGCTGCATGCGGCGG
>JBDNHG010000695.1:0-6202 GCA_041688925.1 Acidimicrobiales bacterium
CGCACAACAAGATGTTTGGTTCACCAACCAGTGCTCGGGCGATGGCGACCCGTTGGCGTTCGCCACCGGAGAGCCGGGTCGGCAGAAACTCTGCCCGGTGCCCAACACCGACCTTGTCGAGTGCGGCCTGGGCACGGCCAGCGCGGCCCTTGCTCGATGCCTTGCGATACACCTCTGACATCATGACGTTCTCGAGCACTGAGCGGTGGGCGAGCAGGTGAAAGGACTGGAACACGAATCCGATGCCGCGGCTGCGTAGCCCCGCTCGCTGTTTGTCGGTGAGAGCTCCAACATCGATGCCATCAAAGAGATACGTGCCCGAAGTTGGTCGATCAAGGCAGCCGATCACATTAAGCAGCGTTGACTTGCCTGAGCCTGATGGTCCGACGATCGCGACCCAGTCGCCGGCCTCAACAGAGAGGTGTACGTGTTTGAGTGCGTCAACCGGGGGTTCAGAGTCGAATCGGCGACCGACGTCGCGTAGTTCAATGACGGGGTGCGGGGTGTTCTCATCCACCGGACACCGCCGCAGTCGCAGCGTGCGTGGCCTGGTCGAACCCAATCACGACCCGATCACCTTCGGTAAGAGTCCCGTTGATAGGAGTCACGCCAACAAATCCATCGGCAGACAGTCCTGGCCCGACCGTCACGAACTCAAGACCAGTGGGTGTTTCGCGTTGCACACGTGATGAGCCGTCCGCTGACAGCGTGACTGCTTGGATCGGAACCGAAAGTACCGCTCCCCCAGTTGACTCGACTGGGATGTTGATCCGTGCCGACACACCAACAACGTTGGGGGGCGCGTCGTCAACGAGTACCTCGACATAGACGTGGAATCCGTCGACGCCGTTGGTGCCCGGGCTCGCCGCGACCCGAGCAACGACACCGGTCGCAACCAGGCCGAGAGCTGGTTCGTCGATCTGCACCGCCATACCAGCCTGGACCAAGGGTGCTTCGTCCAACGCCAGTGAGGTATCGACTGAAACAAGCGAGTTCGTCACAACCAGCACCGGTCCCGACGCTGTGTCGCCACTACCAACGAGCGATTCAGCTACCCGGACCGGCATCGATGTGACAAACACGACCTCATCAGCCGGCACCAGGACGCCAACCTGCGATGTCGCTACCTCGAGCCGCTCAACCAGCAGGCTCGCCGCGGTTGTCCCCGATGCTGAACTCGCCGAAACGGGGGCTTTGGCCAGTCGGGCCGCTTCCACCACAGCGTCGGCAGCTGCGGCCTCGGCTTGGGCGACAACAACCTCAGTACGGGCTGCGGCGATGGCTTGCTGAGCCGAACTTGTTGTTGCTGTAAGCGTGTTCTGTGCCCGCGAGACTTCTGATGAGCCCAGCGCTGCGGAAGAATTCGCTCCGGTCGCTGTGAGTGCACCAACCACATCGCGGGCCCCCTGGGTATCGGTCGACTTGGTAAGTACTTCAGCTTCAGCAGCAGCTTCTGCGGCAGCAAACTCAAGAGACCATGGACTTGCTGCAGACTGTCGGCGAGCGATCTCAAGCAGATCGCGAGCAGCTTGTTCGCCAAGCACTGCTGCTCGAAGTTGAATCTCGGCGCGATGCAGCGGGTTGGACCCCGATCCGTTGTTTACGGCAGCGAGATCAGCTGACGCAGCGCTGACGACCGCGTCGAACTCGGCTTCAGCGACGCCAACCGCACTATAAGCCAGGTTCAGTCGTGCCCGTGCCGCCAAGGCGGCCACTTCGGCGGTCGCTATATCGGTCTGCGTGCCCGCAGCCGCGGCGAGACTTTGCGACAGCTCTTGGGACAAGGCTTGGATCTCGGCGAGCTGGGCAAGTGTCGTCTCATATGGCGCGTAACCCGCGTTCGCGTACAACGCCGCAACAGCGGCCTCGGTTTCGGTGTCGAAAATGCCGGACGGTTCAGAGGTGAAGAACCCCAATCGGCTGAGTGCCTCTTGGAGCTGACGGACATCGTCACCTTCTCGGCCAGGGCCAAGGTCGCGATACACCGGCAATGCCCCTTCGAGAACAAACAACGGCCGCCCAGAAGCAGTCAACGCCACATCACCTTCGGCCAACGTTGCGCCCGGTAACGGAAACGTCGTTACAACCCCGACCTGACCCTTGAGCGCCGAGGTCGCCATAAGCAGGTTCTGGGGCGAACCAAACCGGCCGGTGCCACGACTGACAATGTCGGTCGAAAGAACCCGCGACTCGGCCGGCACCAGTATCGGACTCGCCGCCGGTGGCGCGGTCTCAGCCGCGACGTCGGCGGGTGAACGGATTGCGCTCTTGGCTACCCATCCAGCAATCACCGAAGCAACAACGGTGACCAAGATGACCGCCGCGAAAGTCTTGCGACTCATTGACCCGGCCCGAACAATTCGGTCTCGACCGCAGTCTTGACGGCATCGACAAACTCGGCCGAACAAGCATTGTCGGCGGCCGCTGCCGACACTTCTTCACCCTGCAGGTCCTTGAGCGCGGTAGTGGCGGCTGCGTCTAGCAACGAGACGTCCTGACCGCCAAGAATTGCATCGAGCCGTCCCGCAATATCGGTTTCGGTTTCGTTCGGGTTGTTGTAGCTGTGCCCGGCGTCACGCATACATCCTGACCACAGCTGGTAGGCCTCGATCACCCGAGCGTCCTGGTCCACACGGCCACCCTGAGCGTCCTGGTAGGAGGCGAACTGGGCGTTGATGTCCTGGTCCGGGAACGCATCACCAACAGCCGCAGCGGTACAACCGCCCAGCCCGGAGAAGTCTTCACCGTCGAGACCCACAACGAAAGTCTGGCTTGTATTCTCACCCAACAACGCCCGTTCCCACGCAATCCGATCCGTTGCTGCAAGGCTGTCTCTAATCTGAGTGTTTGTGGAACTAAGTCCGGATTCGCCCTGGGTGCCAGCACCGACAGCGAGCGTCGAAATGCCATAGCCGTACTGGGCGACGAATTCGGCACCACTGAGTCCTGACGGTTTGCTGTTTGAGTCCATTGCCATACGGGACGTTGCGTAGTCCACAGCCACATAGTCAAAACCAGCTGCCGACATACACGTAGCGACCGCAGATTCGACGGCTTCGACTCGTATCGCTACTTCTTCCTCGGCCAAACCGAACTCGGCTTGATCGTTGTTGCCAGTGTTGCCCTGGCCCTGGCCCTGGCCCTGATCAGCCGGGGTCGGCGAGGCCGCGGACGTGGTTGTGTTGCCGCTCGTTGCCATTTCCGTTGTTGGTGCGGCGGTGGGCGCAGAACTTCCCCCGCATGCGCTGAGTAGCAGACCCGCAGCGAGTGCGCCTGCGCCCAGCTTGGTGACTAGTGGTTTCATGGGTTCTTCCTTGGGGAGTTGGTGTGCTTGATGGCGACTATGACGCGGGACCCCTTAAGGGACCCTGAATGTGTGCTGTCATCCTTGGGATTCGCCGAACACTCCGACTTCGACTTTGGTGATGACCGGCCCGAGTACCCCTGCGTCGCAGTCGTCATCGGCGAGCACGAGTTCGCGTTCGCGTTCGAGGCCCTGTAGCTGGACGGGTGCTTCTGCGCGACTGCCTGTCAGCACTTCAGGCGGGTCACCGGCGAGCAGAGTGAAGGTGTAAGCGAACCTGTCGGTTGCATCAAACGCCTCGATGATGGCGAGGTTTCGAGATCCAAGCCCCAGGTTTCTTGCCGCGTTGTCGGGCCGGGTTGACACGCCGTATCCGAATTGGGCCACATAGTCGGCGTCGCTCAACCCCGGCGCGGCCCCAACCGCTGCCATTGCCTGTTTCACCGTCGCATAGTCAGCAGCCAGATAATCAAAACCGGCTTCGCTCATACAGGTCGCGATGCGTGTTTGGCCGTCAGATACCGCCAGAGACAGCTGGGCCTCGGTCATCGCGAACTCTTCGGTTCCCGGCAACTCCGGTTGCGCTGTCGAGGCAGTTGCGCTCGCCACTGACGAGGTGGTGGGTGTAGCTGAGCCAGCACATGCACCAACGACTAGTGCGACAGCAAGGACGACAGCTGACAAGGAGCACCAAGAGAATGGGGGCGCGCCGCATGGGCTGGTTCGCATGCTGAGCCTGCGCACTAATGGCCCTTAACGCGAGCTGCAACCATCGGCGTCAAGGTGTGACGGCCTGGAGCAGGGAGCGTGATTTCAGGGTCCCTTCAGGATGTCGGTGGCATGCTTGGCTCCTACGCGCGAAGGCAGGCCTGTGAGAGTCCTTGTTGTTGAAGATGAGAAGAAGCTGGCAGCGTCACTCAAACGTGGGCTGGAGTCAGACGGGTTCGCCGTCGATGTTGCTCTCGATGGGACCGATGGGCATTGGATGGCCAGCGAAAACTTCTACGACGCGATCGTGCTCGACATCATGCTGCCGGGTCTTAACGGCTACCAGATTTGCGCACAGTTACGAGAGGCGGGCGATTGGACACCGATCTTGATGCTCACCGCGAAGGACGGGCATCTCGACGAAGCCGAAGCTCTCGATACCGGCGCCGATGACTTTTTGCGCAAACCGTTCTCGCACCTCGTGTTGGTGGCGCGGCTGCGGGCGTTATTGCGTCGCGGCCGGTCAGAGCGCCCGGTTGAGATCTCGGCGGGTTCGCTGCGACTGAATCCGTCGGCGCACAAGGTGTGGCGCGGCGAAGTCGAGGTTGAGTTAACCGCCCGCGAGTTCTCGGTACTGGAGTATCTGCTGACCAACGCTGGCCAGGTCGTGTCAAAACAAGATGTGCTTGATCATGTGTGGGATTACGAGTTTGACGGCGACCCAAACATCGTCGAGGTGTACATTCGTCATCTTCGAACCAAGATTGATCTGCCATTTGATAAAGCCTCGATCCAGACAGTGCGTGGTGCGGGGTACCGGCTGAGTGAGACCGGCGAGTGAAGCGCAACCTGCTCAGTTCGGTCCGTGCCAGGTCAACCCTTGGCGCCACACTCATTGTCGCGGTCGCTCTCACTCTCACAGTGGTGGCCCTGTACGGTCAGCTACGACAGACCATGCTGGACAACGTCGACTCGACACTCGAACTACGCGCGGCAGACATCGCAGCGTTCCTCGAAGAGGACGACGAACTCGATTCCATCGCGATCTCTAACGACGACGACGCTTTTGTTCAGCTCGTCGCTCCCAACGGGACTGTCATCGAAGCCAGCGAGAACGTCGAGGGCGAACCCGAGATTGTCGATCGGTCCGGTAGCGCCTTCTTCAGTGTTGACCCGACCGAGCTGCCGATCGGCAGCGAACCGTTCCGCGTGCACATCGCCAGCCCGCAGGACACTGACATCACAATCGTTGTCGGTCAGGCAATCGACGAACTCAACGACGTCCTCGCAACCTTCCGGACCACTGCGTTTGTTGGCTCCCCCATCTTGTTACTTCTTGTGGCTGCAACCGTGTGGGGTGTCGTGGGCCGGACGTTGAGTCCGGTCGAGGCGATCCGAACCGAGGTCGCCGAGATCGGCGGGACTGGTCTTCACCGGCGAGTGCCAGAGCCCGCAAGTCGCGACGAAATCGGCAGGCTGGCAGTGACGATGAACGCGATGCTCGATCGGCTCGAGTCATCACATCAGCGACAACAGAGATTCGTGTCGGACGCATCGCATGAGTTGAGAACTCCAATCGCCACTATACGCCATGAAGTCGAGGTAGCGCTTACATCAGATTCCCCTGACTGGCACCGAATCGCGACCGACGTGCTCGAAGAAAATATGCGGATGCAACGGATGGTCGAGGATCTGCTCTGGCTCGCCCGTCATGACCACACCGGAGACGGCGACGACCAGATGCGGGAACCGCACCAACTCGTGGACCTCGACGAGGTCGTTTTCCACGAAGCGCGCCGTAACCGCGCACCCACCAATATCGAACTGAGTACCGCTGGTATCAGCGCCGGGCAGGTCCGCGGTAACAGCGACGAGTTGTCGCGTGTGGTTCGCAACCTGATCGACAACGCATACACGCACGCAACGACCAAGATCACCGTGTCGGTCTCGACCGACCAGCGCGGCGTGGTGGTACGCGTGGACGATGACGGACCAGGGGTGCCGGAGCAATCACGCGAAAAGATCCTCGAAAGGTTCACCCGTACCGACGAGTCGAGAGCACGCGTTTCCGGTGGCTTCGGTCTTGGCCTTGCGATCGTCAACGAGATCATCTTGAGCCACAACGGCACGCTACAGGTGACCCAGAGTCCGTCGCTTGGCGGAGCCCGCTTCGAAGTGACGCTGTCCGAC
>JBDNHG010000696.1:0-4835 GCA_041688925.1 Acidimicrobiales bacterium
CCAGGGTCACAGTCGGTTCCGTCTTCGCGCACGACGCGAACGGCGCCGTGGAAGAACGCTCGACCGGTAGAGCCGACCTTGGTCATGGCATCTTCGCCGGTGATCACACAGCCAGGCCCGCAGGTTTCGGTCAGGCCATACACCTGATGAATTTCGACATCGAGCGCGGTGTAAGCCTCGATGAGGCTGACCGGTACCGGTGCAGCGCCGCTCAGAATCCAACGCAGCGACGTCAGGTCATAGGCGGCGGGGTCGAATGTTTTCAGCATGAACTGCAACATCGCCGGCACCATTAACGTCGAATTCACCTTCTCCTCGCTGATCAGACGCCACGACTCAGAGGGGTCGAAACTGCGCATCAAGACGGTTGAGCCGCCGGCATACACATTGCTCAGAACCGGGTTCAGCGCACCGACGTGGAAAAGTGGCAGCGAGTTCAGGAACCGGTCGCCGACTCGGAAGTCGACCGTGGCGGTGCCGGTAAGGATCGACCACATGACGGTGTTGTGACTGTGGATCACACCCTTGGGAAGGCCGGTGGTGCCGGACGTATACATGATGAAGACGTGGTCGTCGCCGGCGGCGTCAGCCACGATCTCAGTGTCGGCCGCCGCGCCCACCCACTCGTCGTAGTCGATGATGCCATCGCCCGCTGTGCCCCCAACCTGAATCCAGGTGGTGATGTCGGTCTTGTCACCTCGTGAGGCAAGCTCGGCACACAACTCGGCGAACTCGTGGCTGTAAACCAGGAGTGTGGTGCCAGAGTCTTTGAGGATGAACTCGAGTTCATCAGCGACCAGTCGTACGTTCAACGGCACGTTGATCGCGCCGATCTTGGCTGCGCCGAAGAAGGTCTCGACGAACTCGACGCCGTTCATGAGCAGCAGGCCAACCCGGTCGCCAGGGCCGACGCCCGCACTGGTCAGAGCGTTGGCGGTGCGGTTGCTCCGCGTGTTTAGTTCCTCGAACGTGAACCGACGATCGCTGGCTACATCGAAGAGCGCCTCGCTCTTTGGATCGCGGTAGGCGCGCTTGGTCAAGAAATGGCCGATGTTCATCACAGAAGTGATCCCCCTGGGCTATGTGTGGGCACAGGATAGTGGGCGTTATTCGCCAAACCGCAGGCGCACCACGGCTTACTTCGAGAATCCTTGCGCCTTCCTTACTCGCTGGGTCCACGATGTGACTATGCGACATGCACGCTGGTACACCGCGGTGATTCTTGCGGCCTTCGCCCTGGGGACCGGTCTCGATGCTGGCTATCAACAACAGATCATCGAACAGCAGCGCCTCATCCAACAACAGATTCAGGTATGCATGTAGAGCCAAGGCTTCACGTATGTGCCCGAAGACGTGAGCGACGACCTGCGCTTCTTCGCTCAATCTGCACCCCAGGCAGTATCTACGGCCGACTACGCCGCATCCGAGGGATTCGACATCAGTACACGCTTCGATGAGATTCTCGACGGCGATGTCGACGCGACCGCCACCGCTGATGAGACCGGCCCCGACGACGAGTATGTGGCGACTCTCAGCGAAGGCGAAGCCGACGCGTGGCAGCCCGCGCTTCGGAGCCGACCTCCCGAACGCAACGACGCCGGCCAATTGATCGACCCAGAAACCGGCGAAGTAGTGCAAGGCCGTGGTGTCAACGGTGGCTGCATCGCGACGGCACAGTCGAGGTGCGCGGAGACTTCGCTGCGCTCGCTGAACTCAGCGATGCATTCGCGGAGCTCGATGAACGGATCGAGTCTGACCCACGAATCACCGAGATCCGTCGCGAATGGATCGATTGCATGACCGGCAAGGGTTTCGACTACGACGATGAGGCCGAGGCCCGGGCCGACATCAATTCACAAGTGCGACCGCTGCTGCAATCGTTCTTCGGGCAGACGGCGCGAGGCGACCAAGATGCGGCTGCAGCGCCTGGGCAACGACCACGGGACGAGGGCGGTGGCAACGTGCTGCAAGCCATCACCGGGCTACAACTCACGGCCGAGCAGGAGGCAGAGCTCGAGACGCTGCAGGATCTCGAGCGGTCGGTCGCTGTTGCCTGGCTCAAAGGTCAGGCGGGCACCGAAGCCGAAGTAGCCGAGATCACCCAGGGCTACGAGCAGGAATTTGTCACGGCAAACATCGCCGTCCTCGAGGCCGTCGGCTCATAGCGCCGTCTGTATTTTGGCGACTGGAAACCGGCTGCTGCCTGCCGGTAGCGCCGGTGGGGGAGCACGTTCAGTGCAGCTTCTCGGCGAAGAACTCGAGCGTCTGTTGCCATGCGATTGCTGCGGCCGCTGGGTCGAAATTCGGGTGATCTGATTCAGCGAATCCAGCGGCGGTGCCGCCGTGCAACTCGACATGGAACTCTCTTCGAGCCAGCTGCAAGTTCAAGCCCATGAGCGCGCTGTCGTCCGCGCTGACATCGTCGTCGTGCTCTGCGAAGTGCAACAGATACGAAGCCGAGGCATCGTCGAATGAGACCGATTGCGTGCCGTAGAACGTGGCCACCGCCGCGCATGTATCGGCGTGACGGGCCGACAGCCACAACGCCCAGGACGCACCGGCAGCGTAACCGAGCACGCCGACCGGAGCCGACGGATCAGGGCACGCCGCTCGCAGCAGTCGCAGCGCCGATTGCACCAACGAGGCCGACACGTTCATGTCTGCATCGAGTAACAGCTCGCGCGCCTGTTTGGCATGCGACGCAACGACGCCGTCATAGAGATCGGGCGCCAGCACCGTAAAGCCCGCATCGGCAAGCTCATGAGCACGGCTCTTTGCCCCGTCGGTGAGTCCCCACGGTGACGTCAGTAGCAACACGCCTGGACCACCATTGCCTGGTGGACGGACGAAATAGCCGGTTCCCGGCGAAGGAAGCGAATTCACGACGACGAACGGTATCGACCAGCAATAGAGTTGCGGGGTGTCAGAGACGTCGGAAGAGACCGAGCACCCGAGCGATTTCATTCGTGACCTGATCCGTCGCGACAACGAGGCCGGAACGTACTCGGGCCGCGTTCAGACTCGATTCCCGCCAGAACCCAACGGTTATCTGCACATCGGACACGCCAAGGCGATCTGTCTCAATTTCGGGGTCGCCGCAGAGTTTGGTGGAACGTGCAATCTGCGCTTCGACGACACCAATCCTGAGAAAGAGAACATCGACTTCGTCGCAGCAATCCTGCGTGACCTGGCATGGCTTGGCTTCGAGAGCGACCAGGGCACGCTCTTCGCCAGCGACTACTTCGAGCAGCTCTATGCCTGGGCCGAGACGCTGATCGAAAAGGGTCTTGCCTACGTCGATGATCAGGGTGCCGATGCCATCTCTGACACTCGCGGAGACTTCACCACGCCGGGCACGCACAGCCCGTTTCGTGACCGCCCGGTCGCCGAGAACCTCGACCTGTTCCGACGCATGCGGGCCGGCGAGTTCGCCGATGGCGAGCGGGTGCTGCGAGCAAAGATCGATATGACGCATCCGAACATGTCGATGCGCGACCCGCTCATGTACCGCATCCGGCACGTGACCCATCACCGCACCGGCGACACGTGGTGTATCTATCCCAACTATGACTGGGCCCATGGGCAGAGCGATGCCATCGAAGGCGTAACTCACTCGTTCTGCACGCTCGAATTCGAGAACAACCGAGAGCTCTATGACTGGTTCCTTGGTCATCTCGAGCTGCCGAGCGACCGCCCCCGCCAAACCGAATTCGGCCGGCTGGGTCTGACCCATATCATCACGTCGAAGCGCAAGCTCGCTGCGCTCGTCGATTCAGGCAAGGTCGAGGGGTGGGACGACGCACAGATGTCGACGCTCAGCGGTCTGCGCCGCCGCGGTTATCCCGCCAAGGCAATTCGCGACTTCTGCGATCACATCAGCGTCGGCCGCATCAACGGCACCACCGAGATCGAACTGCTCGAGTCGTTCGTGCGCACTGCACTGAACAAGACAGCCCAACGTCGCATGGCGGTGCTCGACCCGCTCAAGATGGTCATAACCAACTGGCCGACCGGCGCCGACGGCAAACCGGTTATCGAGATGCGCACCGCCACCAACAACCCCGAAGACGACTCGGCGGGCGAACGTCAGGTGCCCTTCAGCGGTGAGCTGTGGATCGAACGCGACGACTTCATGGTGGATCCGCCCAAGAAGTTCTTCCGGCTTGCTCCTGGGCGTGAAGTGCGACTGCGTTCGGGTTACTTCGTGACCTGCACCGACTTCGTCACCAACGACAAGGGCGAGGTAACCGAGGTGCACGTCACCTATGACCCGGAAACTGCGGGAGGGCAAGCGCCCGACGGGCGAAAGGTGAAAGCGACCATCCACTGGGTTGCAGCCGAAACTGCAGTCGCCGCCGAAGTGCGGCTCTACGAGCGGCTGTTCCTGTCGCCGCAGCCATCAGCAGGTGGCGCAGATGCACTCGACGACCTCAACCCAGACTCGTCGACCGTGCTGACCACCGCCCAACTCGAACCGGCGCTGGCCGACACGCCACTCGGCGACGTCGTGCAGTTCGAACGAATCGGCTACTTCGCTCATGACCCCGATCGTGCCATGGTCTTTCATCGCACCGTAGGGCTGCGCGACGAATGGTCTCGTATCCAGAAACGAAACGGCTGAGTCGCACATGCGCCCGCAAACCCAGCACGCACCTGACCGACTTGTCGTCGGTCCCGGCCGATCGCACCAATGACTGCGACGACCCGCCGTCCAAAGGTCATAGCGCCGAGCCCAACGTTCTACCTGCTGTGCCTGCTCACCTTGGTGTTCGCAACGCTGCTTGCACGTGGGTACCGCCTGGGCGGCTTCACGATGTTTCTGTTCGTCGTCGTCG
>JBDNHG010000697.1:0-4464 GCA_041688925.1 Acidimicrobiales bacterium
GCGGTCAGTCAGTGGTCATGCCGTGCATAACGAATGGGTATGTGGATCGCTGGCTGCACAGGTTCCACCGTCATCCGCACGCAAGACACGGTGTTGAACTGAGTCCGGGTCTCGTCGCGGCGACGAGTTCGAGGAGGGCTGGGTCGGGTTAGCGCTTGGCTATAGGTCCGTTGGTCGCTTCCGGATAGCGGGTGGCCCGCCTGCCAAGATCACGTCAGCGATCCGTTCACCAGCCTTGCCGTCCCATAGCGCCGGGCAACGAGGCTCGACTCCGTCTCGCAGGACACGTTTGGCGGCTTCGATGATCCTGGCTGGATTGGTCCCGACGAGTTCGTTCGTGCCCTCGGTGATGGTGATCGGCCGCTCAGTGTTTGTGCGGAGCGTGAGGCACGGCACGCCAAGTGCTGTTGTCTCTTCCTGAATGCCGCCTGAGTCGGTGAGGACGACCGCAGCTTGCGACTGCAGGGCGAGGAAATCGAGGTATCCGAACGGTTCAACGAGGTGCAGAGTGTCGGGTAGGTCGATGCCGCTGTTGCCAAGCGTTGATCGGGTGCGCGGGTGAACTGGGAGATAGACGGGAACGTCAGCGGAGATTTGGGCGAGCGCCTCAAGCAGCGGAAGCAGTTGCTCGGGGTCATCGACGTTTGAGGGACGATGGAGGGTGGCCAGGGCGTAGCGGCCGTCGATGGCGAGCTGATTGCGAAGTTCAGGGAGCCGCTGCACTGCACGGGCTCGGTTCGTGAGCAGGGTGTCGATCATGACGTTGCCCACGAGATGGATCTGGTCGGCTCGGTATCCCTCGGCTTCGAGGTTGGTGACCGCGTCAGCGGATGGTGCGAGCAGGTAGTCGCTGAGCCGGTCGGTGACGACACGGTTGACTTCTTCGGGCATGGCCCAGTCGCGACTGCGGAGCCCGGCCTCGACGTGGGCGATCAGGCAGCCGAGCTTCGCCCCGACGAGCGCGCAGGCCACGGTCGAGTTCACATCGCCCGCCACGACGATCACGTCGGGCTGGAGTTCCTCGACCACCGGCTCGAACGAGCTCATAAGGCGTGCGGTCTGGGCGCCGTGCTTGCCCGATCCAACTTCCAGCGAACGGTCCGGTTTCCGGATGCCGAGTTCGTCGAGGAAGATCCCGCTCAGGGCAGAGTCGTAGTGCTGGCCGGTGTGCACGAAAGTTGTGCGGCACGAGCGGGCTTCGAACGCATCGAGCACAGGCTTGAGCTTGGGGAAGTTGGGTCGAGCGCCGGCGATCAGCATCACGTGGGGAGGTGAGGCCCAGGCAGAGGTTTGAGACATGTGTGGCGAGCATGCCACATAGCGCGCAACCGCAAGCCGATCTGACTCGTTGATCGAGAGATAGTCTGCCCTGCGTATGAGATCGGACCAGACATCGTGAAGCAAGTCGTGCAACCTTCGGGCGGTGGCGACATAGCCGTCGTCGAGGCGCCTGCCCCGCAGATGCTCTCGACCAGCCTGCTTGTGTCGACCACTGCGACCCTGATTTCTGCGGGCACTGAGCGCGCCGCTACCCAGTTGGCACAGGCAAGCCTTTTTCAGAAGGCCAAGGCTCGGCCCGATCTGGTCAAGCAGGTGCTGTCGAAGGCAAAGACTGACGGCGTCAAGGCGACGCTTTCAGCGGTTCGTTCGAAGTTGGCAAGCGACCTCGCACTCGGATATTCCGGGGCCGGCACAGTCATCGAGATGGGTGCAGCAACGCAGGGCTTCAGCCTTGGCGACCGGGTCGCAACGGCTGGCGGTGGGTTTGCCTCCCACGCCGAGATCCAATCGGTGCCGTGGGTGCTCGCTGCGCGCATACCTGATTCGGTGAGCGACGAGGCGGCGTCTTTCTCGACGGTCGCCAGCGTGGGGCTCCATGGGCTTCGGCTCGCTGACATGCAGATCGGTTCGAAGATCGTCGTTGTCGGGATGGGCCTGATCGGGCAACTCACTGCTCGGATGGCCGTTGGCGCCGGTTGCGATGTATTCGGCATCGACCTTGATCAGCGACTGCTTAACCTCGCAGCACAGCACGGCATCTCCGGCGAACGCGAAGCCGGTGCCGCAACTACGGCTGCGATCATGGACTGGAGTCGTGGCCGCGGCGCCGATGTAGTGATCATCGCTGCGGGGGCACACGGCAACTCGGGCATCGTCCAGGCGGTCCCTGAACGTTGTCGAGATCGGGCCACAGTGGTTGCGGTCGGCGACATCGGGCTCGACCTGAACCGGAACGACTTTTACTATAAAGAGCTCGATCTCAAGGTTGCGCGCAGCTACGGCCCCGGTCGATACGACCGTACGTACGAGGAGTGGGGCGTCGACTACCCCGTTGGGCACGTGCGCTGGACCGAGGGTCGCAACCTTGAAGCTGTGCTCGACCTGATGGCTGATGGCCGCCTCGATGTCAATGATCTGATCACACATCGGTTCGAAATTGAAGACGCGGCGAAGGCCTACGCATTACTCGACGCTCCTGTAGAGCGGCCGATCGGCATCGTTCTCAATTATTCCGCTGACGAGAACCGGTCGACCACCGTCGAGATGGGCGCACCCGTCAAATCCTCGAGGCGGGGCAGCAGGCCGAATGTCGGGATCGTCGGCGTCGGCAACTTCGTCCGTAACGTGGTTGTCCCGGCACTAGTGTCAGCAGGAGCTGGACCGATCGTCCACGTTGCATCCGCTTCCGGCACGTCGGCCAGTCGATTCGCGGAACGCAATGGCGTGGCACGCGCTTCCAGCGATGCTCATGCTGTGATCAACGACCCGGATGTTGACCTCGTCGTCGTTGCGACCCCGCACGGTACGCACGCCGAGCTTGTCGCCGCAGCGCTCGCCGCAGGCAAGGATGTCTGGTGCGAGAAGCCACTCGCGCTTGACGAGGACGAACTTGCCCATGTCCAAGGGGCGCTCGCCGCGTCAACCGGTCGGCTCTACGTCGGTTTCAACCGTCGTTATTCCGAGGTCCTCGGAGCTGCAGTTGATGCCGTCGCCGGATCCGGCCCAGTCCAGATCGAATACCGCGTCAACGCTGGAAAACTGGCTGCTGACCACTGGTATAGCGACCGCCGTGAAGGCGGCCGCCTCCTCGGTGAGGTGTGCCACTTCATCGATTCGTGTGCATTCCTCGTCGACGACGCAGCCGTGACGTCGGTGCACGCTGTCACGCCTGCTGCCGCAGAACACGACTCGTTCCACCTCCTGATTGGCTACGAAGACGGGTCGTCCGCCTCGATCGTCTACTCAGATGGAAGCAGCCCGGCCGCGGCGAAGGAACGCATCGAGATTAACGGCCGCGGCCACACGGTTGTGCTCGACAACTTCCGAGCGCTCGTCGTCGATGGAACCAAAGTGAAGGTGGCCGAAGGCAAGGGTCACGCCGCCGGAATTAAGGCCTTCATTGCGGGTGAGGACCGTGCTGCAACTCGAACGAGTATTGCAACGACCAAGACGGCGCTCGCGGCGCTCTCGACGATCAATCAGCCAGGCTGAACGCTCGTGTTAAAACGAACTTTTGATGTCATCTGTGGGGGAGTTGCTCTGCTACTTTTCTCGCCGGTTATGGCAGTTACTGCGCTCTTGGTTCGCTTACGGCTTGGTTCGCCGGTCCTGTTTCGACAGGAGCGACCAGGGCGCGATGGCGTTGTTTTTGAGCTCCTGAAGTTTCGCAGCATGCTGCCCGGCACCGGCTCAGATGCCGAACGCCTCACCCCTTTCGGAGGGCGGCTGCGGGCGACGAGTCTTGATGAGCTTCCCGAGCTTCTGAACATCATCCGTGGCGACATGAGCCTGGTTGGGCCGCGTCCGCTTCTGGAGGACTACCTCCCTCTGTACACAGAACGCGAGGCGCGGCGCCACGAAGTTCGTCCGGGTCTGACCGGACTGGCTCAGGTCAGCGGTCGAAACGAGCTCGATTGGCCCGAACGGCTCGAGCTCGATGTGCAATATGTCGAACAACGGTCGATGCTGCTCGATATCCGCATTATTGGACGGACTGTGAGGCAGCTCGTCTCGGGAACCGGAGTGACGGCCGACGGTGAAGTGACGATGGGCCGCTTTACTGGCTCGACGGGGAGCCCATCATGAACCCGAGAATCGTCTTGCTCGGCGGAGGCGGCCATGCCAGCGATGTGCTGACCGTTGTCGAGTCAACATTTGAAGAGAGGGAGATTCTGATTGCCGACGACGCTGACGTACGGCACAAGCGGTTCGAGGGGCGCGCCACGGTCTTGAACGGCGATCTCGATGGGGCGTTCTTACTCGACGCTCGTTTCCTGAACGCGGTCGGCTACCCAGTATCCCGGCGCCACGTGGTCAATCGTGCGGATCGTGCTGGGGTCGAGTGGCACGAAGCAGTGCTGCATCCCGATACGACGGTGCACCGCAGTGTCCACCTCGGGAGAGACACCGTTGTGCTGGGCCAGGTCTGGCTCTCCGCACACGTTGAAATCGGTCCCCATACGC
>JBDNHG010000698.1:0-1539 GCA_041688925.1 Acidimicrobiales bacterium
CGATGACCTGATCGAGCGTCGTGTCGGTAGCGCCTTTGAAGCCCGTCATGCGGGTGTAGATCTCGTGTGCTGCCTCGGCGAATCCGCTCGGAAGACCCGCGTCGGCAAATGAGGCGGCCATCTGTTGCATCTCACCGGTGAAGCGCCACGCCTTTGGCGACACGTCAGCGGCGACGCGATCAGATCGTTCGACCATGCCCGGCTGTGAGATGTTCCATTCGTCGACCAGCGCATCGTCGACGCCTTCGGCAGTCGCGAGCGCCCGTATGGCCAGGTTCATGGCTGATCCGATCTTGGTCCAGCCGGCATAGGCCATCTTCAGCGCGGACGCTGCGCCAGCATCACCCTTGATCACACGGGCATCGAGTGCGGTGCCCTGATACCAGGCTGCCGCGTCGTCGGCCCGAGCTCCGCTCAAGTACAGGCGTGTTGTGCCAGGCGACACCGCTGGAGGCCCAATGACCGAGCCGTCGACGAAGCCGTCGAACATGGTGTCGATCGTGCGGGCGTTGGCAGGGCTGATCGCGTTGGCGTCGACGTAGAGGCCCGCGAACCCGGCAGCTGCCACCTCGGTGGCGACCTCGACCGCCGCGGCCGGTGGACAAATCGACACGATGGCATCGGCTCGTTCGACGAGTTCGGCGAGAGTCGCAACCTCGATCATGCCATGGCTCTCGGCACGACGACGGGTGTCGTCGCTGCGACCGTCCGCCACCCACATGGTCGGCTCGGCGCAGTTGGCGGCGAGTGTCTCACCCATCAGCCCCGGATGCAAAAATCCTACGTGCATGACCACTCCCTCGCTCTTCTAGGCGATAGTTCCTGGCTTGACTGTCACGACAGCTGCCGTAACGTCGTCATGTCGGATGTCGCTTCGATCGATGAGCCAGCGTAGGGCTGAGCAGCCATCGGCTGAGTATTCGGCGAGCGAGGCCTTCCGTGCTGCAACTGCGGCACAGGCAGGTTCGGTGGAGTCAGCCGTGGTATCGGGATGCGGGATCGCTCCCGGCCTGAGACTACTCGCAGCGATCGATACAGGCGTGGTCGCCGCATGCCGCAGTGTCGTCATAGCGAATCAGCCAACAGGTAAGTTGCTCTACCCCATTCGGGGGATCGTTGGGTTTGTTTCGGTGGGGGCCGGCTTTGGGGCCGAGATTGTCGTACCGCACTGTCATGATCGAACTATGACAGTGTTGTTCGATCTCGCCGGTACCGAAATGGCAGACAACTTGGGCGGATGCACGGACGACGCGGCTCGGGCACAGCGAGTCTTGGACGACGCCAAAGCCGACCATGCCCTCGGGTTCGCCATCGATCACGCCAAAGCTGTCGGCGGGCGTGATGGTCTTCGATGGTTACGCCGCTCGGGCCAGAAGATCGCTGCCGCCGAAGCAGAAATCCTCGCCGAGCACGTACGCGACGATGGCAACACTCGAGACGCCGAGAACCTGCTCGCCGATGGCAAGACCTCGCGGCGCGAACAACGCAAGAAGGCCAACCGCGCCAAGGCTGTGGGCAAGAACAGGGACCTGATCGACA
>JBDNHG010000699.1:0-7611 GCA_041688925.1 Acidimicrobiales bacterium
CGTGTGTAGCCGGCGGTGGCCAATTGCTCGACCTCGTCGAGCATCGTCGGTATCGGCGCCAGTCCAACGACGGCACCGGCGATCGCAGAAGCCCCAGCGGTTCCCAATCGGTCGGCCAGCGATTGCCCTGCCGCCTTCAGTTCGGCGTCGAGCTGCGCCATCTCGACAGCAGCAACGGCCATAGGGGCCGTGGTGCGGTCAAAGGCTCGTCCGCTGCGAAGCAGGTCAAAGGCGCCCTCGGCCCACTCGGGCGTGTATCCGGCCTGTGTGAGCGCGCTGCACTCGCCCCAACCGGCAACATCGCCGAGTTCGTTATCGACGTGCAGGCCCACGATCGTGAGCATTCGGTGGGTGCTGGTTCGCTGATTATGAGCAGCACTCAGCGAACTACGCGTCGGTATTTTGAGCAGTCGCAACGTGAGGTGGGTGGGCGTAGACACAGCATCTAGAAACTACCAAGCGGCCGTCGCAAGCGCCGCGAACTGGTCAGCGCCGCGGCAGGGGCCGCGGGCGCGTCGCCGCCACGTCGTCTGACTCGGTGACACCGCGGTCTGTCCTGCGATCCGGAAGGTTGCGCGTAGGAAGGAAGCCTGCGACGGTGGCCAGATGACCGGGTACTCGGCTTGGCCCGCCGGAAATGACCCACAAACAGATGAGTCCGGCGAACTCGACGATGTGGATTGCTTCGCCCAATGGCTTTGCATTGCCGTTGAGCAGGTCGGCGGCAGCGGCAATCGCCATCAAGAGCGTGATCGTCGAGGTGAGCGGAACAAGGCCGATTGCGCGGTGTGGTTTGGCAGCGACTGCCAGCATGGCAACACCGAGCGCCGTGCCGTAGACGCCGTCATGGCGACTGAGATGCGCCGCAGCGCTTCCGTCGGGCGACATGATCGAGCCGATGTTCAACAGCACCAGCGTGCCGCCAACGACGAACAGCGCCCATCGCAGCACAGATACCCCTTGCAGCGAACCGACGAGATCAACAGTTGCTGTCTCAGGTTCGTCGTCGTCGACGAGGTTCATGCGCAGCACCCGGCGCAACGCAAAGGCATCATCCTGGTATGACTGACAGGACGCGCAGGTCTGCAGGTGCTCGTCGAGTTCGGCTTCTGCGGCGGCATCGAGTTCGCCGTCGATGCCTGCTGAGATCGATTCTCTGGCGAGATCGCACGTCACATCTGTCACATTACGAATGGTCGTAATGTGACGCCATTTGGTTCCCGGCAATGCACACTAATGACGTGCACACCAACAGGGTGAACGAACTTGACGAGCTCGCCATGGCGGCCCGAGACGGCAACCGCTTCGCCCTTGACGCGTTCACGCGCAAGACCCTTCCGGCCGTGCAGAGTTTGTGTCGTCATCTCGGCGATCCTGACACCGCCGAGGATTTGGTGCAAGAAACCTACGCTCGCATGATGCGGTCGTTGCCCAACTTCCGCGGCGACGGCTCGGCTCGATCATGGTTGCTTCGTATCGCCCGCAACACCTGCGCCGATGCCACCAGGGTGCGCCGCCGCCGACGCACCCGAGATGCCTTCGCCGAGGTGCCCGATGTTGCCGACGCGCCTCCGTCGGGCTGGACCGAGGTTGCTTCGGTGCTTCAATCGCTGAGCCTCGAACGACGCCAAGCCTTCGTTCTTACGCAAATTCTCGACCTTCCCTATCAGGAAGCGGCAGATATTCTCGAGTGCCCCATCGGCACCGTTCGATCACGTGTCGCACGTGCTCGAGACGACCTATTGGCTGTCGAACGTCGCACCGAAAAGCTCGGCTAGCAACACTTCGAGCTCATCGGCTTCGAGCTCACCACTGTGCACCTGCACAACGGCGCCATCAGCGTCGACGAACACGGTCGACGGCATGCCAGTGATCCTGAGCGCCTGTTGCACGGTCGCGTTCGGGTCGAGCATTTGGGTGAAGGACAGGTCGAGTTCGTTGACCAACTCGGCAGCGTCTGAGCCGGTATCACCGACGTTGATTCCGACGATGTCGACACCAGAGACCCGACCGGCGACATCGTCGAAGGCCGGTAGTTCGGCACGACACGGCGCGCACCACGTTGCCCACAGGTTGAGGGCTCGCGGTTGGCCTGTTTGGGTCAAGTCGTAGCTGCCGCCGTTCAAAAGTTCGAGTTCGACGTCGGGCAGTCCTCTTTGCTCGTCGGCTGGAGCACAGGCGACCGCGAGCATGAGCACGAGGACGAGCATTGGTATGAGCCGTAGAGCGAGCCGCTTCATGTCGACACCTTTGCAGAATGCAGCCGTTCGGGACGAACGAGGCCATACAGGCCTTGCACGGCGAGCGCCGCGCCGATCACCAATGCCAGGCCGATGATGAGCCGGTCGAGCGAAGCCGGCGCCTCGGTAGGGATCAGCGCACGACGCAGTGCGTCGAAGCGAACAATTCCCCAGGCGCCGAGCGTTGCCCCGGCAACCGCGGTGAGACCGTCGAGGTACACCGTCGTCGCTGTTCGATTGCGGATGAGCAGCTGGACGAGGGTGGCGATGACCGCCGCTGTCGGCAGCAACCAAAGCAGCTGGCTCGGCCCGGTTTCGGCCGGTACCGATAGGAACGCGACGGTGCCCAATATGGCAGCTAAGGCCGCTGCGAGCAGCCCGATGGCGGCTCGTTTGCTTTGTGTGAGCCGCCAGCCGGCGACGGCGGCACCCAACCCCAGAGCGATGCCCGCAGCTGAGGGCACAACTGAGGGGCTATCGAGGAGGTAGCTGGCGACGATGATCGTGACCCTCTCGCCATCGACGTCGATAGGTACCGACGCTTCGAGCACCTGGTCGCCGGCCTGGGCGCTGGGTGGCGGCTGAGAGTTCATCCAATGACTGCGGTGGTCGTGCCATGCGTAGCTGCCGTTGTCGGCAACCTGATACCACTCGGGTCGAGCCGCGGGATCAGCAAAGTCGGGTAGACCTTCGTTGCCGTAACGGTCTTGATTCAGCCATACGGCAGGAGACCTGCGGTTCTCATAGACGGTGCCGTCGGGGTCGAAGCGCAGGTACGGCTCAGACTTGTATCCCAACACGATGATCTCGACGGGCTCGAGTTGCTCGAGGCTCAGAAACGCATCGCCGCCGATTATCTCGACACGCACCGCCGACGTTGCTGGTTCGACCGAGACGATGTCGGTGCGATAATTGGTCGGCCCGGCAGCATCGGCCATCGCCGCGGGTGCGGTGACCACCATTGCGAGCAGCGCGAGCAGGCTCAGGGAAACAACCTTTTTGAGCGAGCGTCTTGGCTTGGGCGCAACCCTGCGAAGACAGGGAGGGCCGGCGACACGGCGCGTCATGCCGAGATCGTGACGACGATTTGCCCGCTCGGGTGCACGGTGCACTCGCCGATGAATTCGCCCGGTGTCTTGAAGGTCTGGCGCATTGTTTCGCCTGCCCCGACGAACCATGGTCCAACAAGGTGCCCGCGGTCGTCGTCGTTCACGATTTGGATGGTTTGACCGACCCGGGCATCGAAGTCGCCGGGAAGGATTTCGAGGGGCGTTCCGGCATCGAGCGCCAAACCAGCGCCTTGGGGAATGACGTATTCATAGTCGGCGATGACCTCGGCCGAGGCATCGACCTGCTCAAACGTTTCGGTTCCCGCGCTGCAACCGGCGACGGCCAGCAATATCGACGCGGCCGCGACAACGTCGCGCACCGTCGAACGGTTGAAGCGAGTCATGCCTGTTGCTGCCTGTCGAGGAGAATCGTGAGATCGCTTGCGATGTCGTCGGCTGGCACGCCAAAAGGCCAGGTCAAGATGATCGAGCCTGTCTCGTCGACGAGGAAGATGTTCGGCGTGTGGGCAACCTCGAGTTCGCCCTCGTCGGTTTCGCCAATGAAGTAGGTCACGCCGAACGCGTCGGCGGCGACTGCCAGTTCCGTGGCGTCGTCGGTGCGCAGCGCTATGCCGTCTTCGAGGAATGCTTCGACATAGTTGGTCAAGACGTCGACGGTGTCTCGTTCGGGATCGATCGAGACAAAGGCAAAGTCGACCTCGTCGGCCCGTTCACCCAGCTGATTGAACGCAATGCGGGTGTCGGAAAGGGTCGTAGGGCAGATGTCTGGACATGAGCTGTAGCCGAAGTTGACCATCAGCAGATGCCCTGGTTCGGCGCGGAACGCGAATTCTTCGGTATCGAGATTGGCCGCAGGCAGGCTGATCGAACCAACGGTTGGTTCGGGGGTTCGCTCATAGCCCGCGAGCGTAACTTCTTCGGCCTGCTCGGCTTCGTCGCTACCGCCGCACGCAGCGAGCAGCGCAATCGCGACGAGCAACACGGCAATCGTGCGGGTTGCCAGACTGCGGTGAGGTAGTTGGCTGCGGGTCATGAGAGTTCCTTGATGTATTCAATGATCGCAGCTATTTGGTCGGCATTGAGGTCGTTCATCGGCATTTTGATCGTCCAGTCACGAACGATGTCTGCCTGAGGATCGGTGATCGAGCGATACAGATACTCGTCGTTGGCCAACACCGTGGCGCCTCCTTCGATCGGAACCTGTTCGCCATAGATGCCTTGCCAGCTCGGAGCGGTGACGCCCTGGCCGTTCTTGCCATGGCACGACGAACAGCCATTCGAATTGGCGATAGTCCGCCCTTCTTGGGCTGCAGGGCTCAGCACGAGGTCAGGCTCCTGGCTGCACGCGGTGAACGCAACGACGAAAAGAGCTACGAGCGCGAGGGCATATCGAATCTTCATCACCTACATGGTCGCCCACCAACGTCACCCAGTTCCGCCTTTCTGCTGCAAATCTCACGCATCGGGAACCAGCGCTGCGGCTCGATCGACCAAACCCACTGATTATTCCCGCGGTCGACGACGCCCAACGTGAAAAGCTCGAGGCTTGACGGAACGCATTCACGACGACGAGCCCGACACCAGCGAGTCGGTGGTGCGGTCGTTG
Organism: Acidimicrobiales bacterium; assembly: GCA_041688925.1. Taxonomy (GTDB): domain Bacteria; phylum Actinomycetota; class Acidimicrobiia; order Acidimicrobiales; family UBA10347; genus UBA10347. The sequence continues at coordinate 4,917 of JBDNHG010000699.1, forward strand.
CTCGCTGCTGAGTGTCCCCAATGGTCTGATGCCCAGCTCGAATATTTGAGGTCGTCGGGAACCGACAACGGGATGTGGCGAGTGCATCTGGACGACAAACCACATGTTGTCGTGCGGCTTCCGCGACCCCGGCGCCGCAGCGAAGGTCTAGAGAGGGGCGTGTGCCGAACCCACCCGGACCGGTCGCACCACAAAACAAACCAAACCACGACAAAAATACAATAGGACCCAGCGCTGGGACGGCGCTGGGCCCTATTGCCGGAGACGGGAGCAAGTTCGGGAAAAACCCGCTCCCGGGTGCATAGTGCGACCAGGGACGTGGTCACACAGCAACTGGCGGCATGCTGCATCAGGGCAACGCAGCGCCGTCAGCGAGCAGTCCGCCTTTGCTCGCCCAGCGGGCTCGCAAACGCTGCGAGGATCGTCGAGAGTCGACAGTCCTGACAAGCACGGCGGATTCGTCTGTTAGAAATCTTCGTCGAAGTTGACTGTCCCTTCGATGCCGGTTTGATACGACGACACGGTGCGCTCGAAGAAGTTCGAGAGCTGCTGCACGTCTTGGAGTTCCATGAATGCGAACGGATTCGAGGCGCCATAGAGGGGCGCAAAGCCGAGCATGCCCAATCGTTGATCGGCAACGAACTCGAGGTACTGGCGGGTGTCGGTCAGCGACATGCCGGTCACACCTTCGCTGAGCAGGTCTTCGGCGAAGCGGAATTCGCAGTCGACGGCTTCAGCCATCATGTCGAGGATGCGCTGGTTCATGGCGTCGTCGAACAGGTCAGGTTCTTCGGCCCGCACCGTGTTCACGACTTCGAGCGCGAAGTTCATGTGACCGCTCTCGTCGCGGAAGACCCAGTTGGTGCCGTCGGCCAGGCCATTGAGCAGGCCTTTGGACCGAAGGAAGTAGACGTAGGCAAAGGCGGCGAAGAAGAACAGGCCCTCGATGCAGGTGGCGAAGCAGATCAGGTTCACCAAGAACTGACGGCGCTCGTCTTTGGTGTTGAGCTCGTCGACACCGTTGAGGCTGCCCATGTACTTGAAGCAGAAGTCGGCTTTTTGTTTGATCGAAGGGATGTTCTCGACCGCAGCGAATGCGGCTTCGCGCTCGGCCATGTCGGGGATGTAGTTGTCGAGCAGCGTGAGATAGAACTGCACGTGCAGCGCTTCTTCGTAGAGCTGGCGTGACAGGTACATGCGCGCTTCGGGAGCGTTGATGTGCTGATACAGGTTCAACACCAGGTTGTTGGCAACGATCGAGTCGCCGGTGGCGAAGAACGCAACCAGTCGATTGACGAGATGGCGCTCGGCCGGCGTGATCTTGCTGTCGAGATCGTTCAAGTCGGTGCTGAAGTCGATTTCGTCGACCGTCCAGGTGTTCTTGATTGCATCGCGGTACATATCGAAGAACTGGGGGTAACGCATGGGGCGCAAGGTCAGGTCGAAGCCGGGGTCCAAAATATTGGTCGGGCGGGTCGACTTCTGGGCGGCAGGTGCAGGGGAGTCGACAACTGACTGCGCTTCGGCAGCAGCGCCGAAACCAATCGCGCCGCTCTGGGGCACGCTGTCGAATGCAGGATCGGTGAGTGCCATTAGTCGCACGCCTCGCAGGATTCTGGGTTCTCGAGCGAGCACGCAATGGCGTCTTGGTCGCTGAACCGGTTGATGGTGGACGGGTTCGTAGTGGCTGTTGCCTGGTTGATGCGGGTGGCAGCACGGCTACGCAGGTAATAGGTGGTCTTGAGACCTCCCTTCCAGGCATGCAGGTACATCGAGCTGAGCTTGCCGATGGTTGGGGTCTCCATGAACAGGTTCAACGACTGGCCCTGATCGATGAATGCGCCGCGATGGGCAGCCATATCGATGAGCGCACGCATGGGTAGCTCCCAAGCAGTGCGGTAGAGCTCTTTGACATCGTCGGGGATGTCGTCGATGCCTTGGATGCTTCCCTCGGCCGCCTTGATCTCATTGACCATGTCGGCGGTCCAGAGGCCGCGAGCCTGCAGGTCACGCACCAGATAATGGTTGATCTGGATGAACTCGCCAGACAGGGTCTCGCGCTTGAACAGGTTCGACACCTGCGGCTCGATGCACTCGAAACAACCAGAGATCGATGCGATTGTTGCCGTGGGGGCAATAGCGATCATGAGCGAGTTGCGCAGGCCGTGTTCGGCAATGCGGGCCTTGAGTGCCGCGAAGCGAGCCGGGTCGGATGGCTCGATGCCCGTGCCCTTGCCCTTGCCGCTGGCCGCTGCCCACAGGTCGTATTGCAGATCGCCTTGAGCGGCACGGGTGTGCTCGTAGGACGGATGCGGGCCGTTCTTTTCGGCGAGATCACACGAGGTCGACAGCGCCCAGTAGTAGATCTCTTCAGAGATACGGGTCGACAGCTCGAGTGCCTCGGCAGAATCGAAAGGCAACCGCAGCTTGAAGAAGACGTCTTGCAGGCCCATGATGCCCAGACCAATGGGGCGCCACGAGGCGTTTGACGTGCCAGCCTCGTCAGTGGGGTAGAAGTTGATGTCGATCACACGGTCGAGGAATGGCACCGCGGTGCGCACGACGTGGCCGAGCTTGTCGAAGTCAAACGCAGGGGCTCCGTCGACCTCGGTCAGGAAGCGGCTGAGGTTGACCGAACCAAGGTTGCACACCGCGGTCTCCGCCTGGCTCGTGACCTCGAGGATCTCCGTGCACA